>DASXMK010000001.1:0-4634 GCA_036495705.1 Caulobacteraceae bacterium
TGACGATCGGCAATCGTGTCATTCACCACATCGAGGCCCCGGCCCTGGCGGCCAAGGACCTAGGCGGGGCCGGCATGCTTGGCGTCGATGCCCTGCGCGATCTCCATGTGGTCATGGATTTCAAAACCATGCGCATGTCGAGTTCGCCAAGCCGAGCCGAAGCGATCGACAACAACACCATTGTCGTCCGCGGCAGGAATCACCTTGGCCAGCTGATCCTGGTCCATTCCAGCATCCATGGCGTGCCGATCCTGGTTGTGGTCGATTCCGGATCGGAGCTCTCGGTAGGCAATCCGGCCCTGCTGAGACTCCTCACACGCCACTCGGTGAGTTCCAATCCGTTGACGACGACTCACATCATCAGCGTCACGGGGCGGGTCGTGACTGTCGAGCTGGATCCTATAAGCGAGGCCGACGTCGGCGGCATCGTCATCCGGAACATGTCGCTGGGTTTCGCGCCCTTGCCGATTTTCGACCGTTTCGGCCTCGCCAACACTCCAGCCATGCTGTTGGGCATGGACGTGCTGAGCACGTGCCGGCGGGTGTCGGTCGATCTGCGCCGCCGCGAGGCGACGTTCACGCTGAACTAGGCCTTCCAGAGCGAGCGCGGCCTCACCGCACGGCATTGATGTGGATGACCACCACGTCGGTCGGCCCGGCCGAGCGCAGCCGCACCAACGCCCCCCTTGCATGATCGAGGCGAGCGGCGTCCTCCGGGTCTAGCCTCGCCCACTCAGCGCCGTAGGCGACTTCGACCCCTCCCGACGGGCCGAGGATCAGGCTCACGTCCTGGCTGATCACGGCCGCGGTCTCGGCCACCGTGCGCCGCTCAAGGCTGGCCGTGAAGCGTCCGCGGCGGACCATGACATTGACGTCGGCGACCGGCGAAGCGGGCGCGAGCGCCGCCACCGGGGCGTCGCCGGGGAACTCGAACGCCGGGCCGCCGGCCTCCAGGGTCATGAGGTCCGCGCCCAGCATTTCCAGCTCGAGGCGACCCTCCAGGACCAGCATCAAGCGGTCCACGCCGGCGAAGGCTGAGAAAGGCCCGGCGACCGCCACCGTGGCCAGGCTCACCCGCCAGTCGAAACCCGAAACGTCGGCATCCTCCGGATAGACCGCAATCTGACGGGTCACCCCGCCGCCGTTCTTCCACGGTCTCTCCGGTCGGTCGCGGGCGCGCAGGATCTGCAGCATCAGCCGTCCCACAGCCTGGCCGCGCCGCGCACCCCCGAGGCGTCTCCCCAGCGGGCCGGGGCCAGGCGTCCGCCCCAGGCGTCGGCGAACACGAAAGGTTCGATGAGGCCGGGCAGGCGGTCGTAGATCTCGCCGACCTTGGACATGCCGCCGCCGAACACGAACACGTCCGGATCGAGGATATTGCAGACCATCGCCAGCCCGCGGCCGAGCCTTCCCAGATAACGCTCCAGGCTTTCCTGCGCGGGCCTGTCGCCGCCCCGCGCCGCGGCCACGATCTCTTCCGCTGTCAGGGCGCCGCCGGCGCGGCCGGCGTGGTCGCGAGCCAGGCCCGAGCCGGAGATCCAGGTTTCCAGACAGCCGTTGAGGCCGCACCAGCAGGCCGGGCCAGGGGTCTCGTCCGGCCCTGGCCAGGGGAGGGGCGTGTGGCCCCATTCGCCGGCGATCCCCGAGGCTCCCGCCAGCAGCCGGCCGTCTACCGCCACCCCGCCGCCGCAGCCGGTGCCGAGGATGACCGCGAACGCGGTCCGGGCCCCGGCCGCCGCCCCGTCGACGGCCTCCGATAGGGCCAGGCAGTTGGCGTCGTTTTCCAGCCGCACCGGCCGACCGAGCGCCGCTTCCAGGTTCTCGCGGAACCGCCGGCCGTTCAGCCAGGTGGAATTGGCGTTGCGCATTTGACCGGTCGTCGGCGAGACCGATCCCGGCGCGGCAACCCCCACCGTACCCGCGCCTCCGGCCTGGGCCTCGATTTCGGAGACGAGGTTGGCCACCGCCTCGACGGCCGCATCATAGCCGCCGGGATTGGCGATACGTTGGCGGGCGAGATAACCGCCGTCGCTCCGGAGCGCCGCGGCCTCGATCTTGGTCCCGCCGAAATCCACCCCGATGCGGATCACGGTGTCAGTTGTTATCCCCGCCGAACAGGCCGCCGAGCACGCCGCCCAGCACCCCGGCGGTGGCCACCGTCCCCACCGCGCCGGCGGCGCCGCGCTGGGCGTTCTGCGGCAGATAGCGGGCGATCTCCTCGGCCAGGTTGAGGATCGGCATCGATTGCAAATGCACCTCGCCCGGCCCGGTCAGGGTGGCCAGGAACAGGCCCTCGCCGCCGAACAGCACATTGCCGAAGCCGGGCACCATCTGGATGTCGAACGACACCGTCGGCTCATGGACGCCGACGTGGCCGGCGTGGACGAACAATCGCTCGCCGGCGGCCAGGCGCTTGGTCACCACCTCGCCGGAGAGGTCCAGGAACACCACCCCCGGGCCGGTGACCCGCTGGAGGATGAAGCCGGCCCCGCCGAAGAACCCGGCCCCGATGCGCTGTTGCCAGGCGAGCTCCAGGGTGACGCTCTTCTCGGCCGCCAGGAAGGTCTCCTTCCGGCAGATCAGGGACTCTCCGGCGGCCAGGGCGCGGGCCATGATCACGCCCGGAAACCGCGGGGCGAACGCGACGTGACCGCCCGAACCTTCGGCGGTGTAGTCGGTGACGAAGAAGCTGCCCCCGGTCATGCTGCGCTTCAGACCCGCGAACAGGCCGCCGCCGGTATTGGTCTGCATGCGCACGGTCTCGCTCATCCAGCACATCATCGCCGTCTGGCTGTAGACCGTCTCGCCGGGCGAGAGGTCAACGCCCACGGTCTGCATGACCGTGCCGGAAATGTCGTATTTCATCGTCCGTCCTCGCTGAAACGCCGCTTCGGCTTAAGTCTAGGGCGGGATGAGGGTCGGCTCCAGGGCTTCGCGGGCCGCTCGCCATCGGCCATAGTCGCGCTCGTGAGCAATCCGCCTTTCTTCACCCGCGATGGTGAGCGCTATCTCCCCGGCAAGGTCAGCCGCGGGCCGTGGAGCGAGACCTCGCTGCACGCCCGCGTCGTCGCCGGGCTGCTGGCCACCGAGATCGAGCGCCTGCATGGCGGCCCCGAGTTCATGCCGGCCCGCCTGACCCTCGACCTCTGGCGCCTGCCAGATCTCTCGCCGGCCGAGGTCACGACCAAGGTGGTGCGCGATGGCGGCCGCCTGAAAGTCATAGATGCCGAATATCTCAGCGGCGGAGTGTCGATGGGCCGGGCCACCTGCCAGCTCCTGCGGCGCACAGCCAATCCGCCGGGCGCGGTGTGGTCGCCGCCGAAGTGGGATGCGCCGGCCCCCGCCGACACGCCGGTCCCTGAGAAGGGCCTGGGCGATATGGGCGGCATGTGGGCCACCCGCCCGATCGTTGGCGCGTTCGGCGACCTTGGTCCGCGACGTCTGTGGATGCGCGAGGTGCGCGAGCTGGTGGGCGGCGAGGCCCTGACGCCGTTCGTGCGCGCCGCCCTGGCGGCGGACTTCGCCAGCCCTTACGCCAACGCCGGCGAGAACGGCTTGGCCTGGATCAACAGCGACATCACCCTCTATCTGCACCGTCTGCCGACCACCGATTGGATCGGCTTCGAGGTCGTCAATCATCAGGCTACGGATGGTGTCGCCATCGCCGAATGCTGGTTGCATGACGAAGTCGGGCCAATCGGCTCGTCTTCGGTGGCCGCCCTGGCCCAGCGCATGCGGATGAGCGGCTGAGTATGTCAGCCTGGCCCGAGCTTCCCAGTGCGCGCCTGCGGCCGACGGCCGACACCTTGCACCTGATGACCCAGATCGTCGGCAAGGTCCGGCTGGCGCGCACGCCGTGGCTCAACCATTCCTGGCACGTGCCGCTCTATGTCTCGGCCCGCGGGCTGGCCACCTCCCTCATTCCCGGCGGCGAAACGGGCCTGGATATGGAGTTCGACTTCATCGCCCAGACCCTGGTTGTTCGCGCCAGCGCCGGCGGCGAACGCCGGGTCCCGCTCCAGCCCGGGCCGATGGCCGGGTTCTACGCCCAGGTGCTGGACGCGCTCGCGAGCCTGGGCGCGCCGACGCGCATCGGCGCCACGCCCAGTGAACTGCCGGACCCGACCCCGTTCGCCCGCGACCTGGCCCCGCGGTCGTATGATCCTGATGTCGCCCAGAGCTTCTGGCGCGCTCTGGTCCAGATCGACCGGGTGTTCACGCGCTTCCGCTCACGGTTCCTCGGCAAGGTGAGCCTGGTGCATTTCTTCTGGGGAGGTTTCGACCTGGCGGTGACGCGCTTTTCCGGACGTCGGGCGCCGCTCCATCCGGGCGGCGTGCCGCATCTCTCCGACGCCGTGACCCGAGAAGCCTACTCGCACGAGGTTTCCAGCGTCGGTTTCTGGCCGGGCGGCGAGGGCGAGCCAAGCTTCTACGCCTACGCCTATCCGGCTCCGCCCGGCTTTGCGGAGGCGCCGGTCGATCCGCCGGCGGCCCGCTTTGATGCGGGTCTGGGCGAGTTCCTGCTGCCCTACGAGGCGGTCCGTACGGCCGCGGACCCCGACGAGACCCTGCTCGCCTTCCTGCAGAGCACCTATGAGGCGGCGGCCGATCTCGGCCATTGGGATCGGGCCGAA
>DASXMK010000002.1:0-2967 GCA_036495705.1 Caulobacteraceae bacterium
ATGCTCGAGGTCCGGGCCGAGTTCGTGCGGCTTGGCCAGGCGCACGCGTCGAAGCCAGGGCGCCCAGCGGGCGGCCCCGGGGCGGGCCTTCAGGGCGGCGGCGATCTCGGGATCCTCAAGCCGATTGAGCTCAAGCGGAAAGAACAAGGTCTCGGCATCGATCCTGGCCGCGCGGGCGCGGACATCGGCCTCGAACCTGGCCCACGCCGGGTCGGTATGATCGACCGAGCCGGCCAGGGCCGCGTAGGCGCCGACACCCCACAAACGGTTGATCCCCAACTCGAACAGGCTGACGCCGCGGTCGATCAGCGCCCCGAGCCCGGCTGGGTCGGCGCGGGCGGCGAAGAGCGCGCCCTCAAGGCCGGCAAGATCGTGGGCGGCCGCCTCGGCGGCGGCCAGATCGGCCTCGATGCGCGGGTCGTCGCGGCCGAGGTAGAGATCGTCCAGCGACCAGCGCGGCGGGGCCTCGGCGATGGCGGGCGTGGGGGCGTTCATTCAAGCTCCATGTAAGCCATCCGGCCGCGAAGGCCATCCTTGCGGAAGGGCGGCCAGTCGTGGCCTAAGGCGGGTCGTTACGCCCACGCTCAAGGACGGCCATGTCGCTCTCGAAGACCCTGATGGTGACCGGCGGGGCCGGGTTCATCGGCTCGCACCTGTGCAAGCGGCTGCTGGCCGAGGATTGCAGCGTGCTGTGCGTGGACAACTTCTTCACCGGCTCCAAGGACAACATCCTGCCGCTGATGGACCACAAGGGTTTCGAGGTGGTGCGCCACGACGTCACCTTCCCGCTGTATGTGGAGGTCGACGAGATCTACAACCTGGCGTGCCCGGCCAGCCCGATCCACTACCAGCACGACCCGGTGCAGACGACCAAGACCTCGGTCCACGGGGCGATCAACATGCTGGGCCTAGCCAAGCGGGTGAAGGCCAGGATCCTGCAGGCCTCGACCTCCGAGGTCTATGGCGATCCCTCGGTTCATCCGCAGACGGAGGATTACTGGGGCCACGTCAATCCGGTCGGTCCGCGCTCGTGCTACGACGAGGGCAAGCGCTGCGCCGAGACCCTGTTCTTCGACTATTGGCGCCAGCACGCCCTGCGCATCAAGGTGGCGCGCATCTTCAACACCTATGGCCCGAACATGCATCCTCACGACGGCCGGGTGGTGTCGAACTTCATTGTCCAGGCGCTGAAGAATGAGGCGATCACCATCTATGGCGACGGCAGCCAGACGCGCTCGTTCTGCTATGTCGACGACCTGGTCGAAGGGCTGGTGCGGCTGATGGCCACCGAAGACGCCTTCACCGGTCCGTGCAATCTCGGCAATCCGCGCGAGTTCACCATGCTCGAACTGGCCAGGCTGGTGCTGGACCTCACAGGCAGCGCCTCGGAGCTGGTCTACCGGCCGCTGCCACAGGACGACCCGCGGCAACGCCAGCCCGATATCGCCCTGGCCAAGGCCCAGCTGGATTGGGCGCCGGAGGTGGAGCTGCGCGAGGGCCTGACCCGGACCATCGCCTATTTCGACGGCCTGCTGAAGAAGAACTTCGGCTGGGTCTAGGCGATTGGCGGATCGTCATCGGCGCGCGCGACCGGAATGACATCGAACACCCCGGAGATCAGCAGCGGGACGTGGGTCGCCGGAATCACGGTCGGCATCGAGCGGAAGCTCAGGAACTGGAACAGGGCCACGCTCGCGAACAGCAGGGCCTGAAACAGCAGCACCAGCAGAGAGGCGCCGAGCGTAGAGGCCCAGCCGGGGATGGCCAGCCCCGCGAACAGTTTCATCCACAACACCACCGCGAGAGCACCCAGGGCAACCGCCCCCACCGTGAGCGCGGCGCAGATGACGCGGATCAAGGTTATGTCGATGTAGACGGAGATGGCGCTCAGGCCATGCACGGCCAGGCTGAGGAAATTCATCTTGGAGCGCCCGCCGTATCGCTCGCCACGTTCGGTCGGGACGGCGACGGTCGGCAAGCGTGATCGCATGATGGCGGCGGCGAGGTTGTTCCAGGTGGCCGGATTGTGGGTCAGCGAATTCAGGAAGCCGCGAGGAATGAGGCAGAAATTGCCGAACTGGATGCGGTTACCAGTCAGCAGTCGGAACAGCAGCCGATAGACGGCGTAGCCGACCCGGAAGCCGAGGCCCTCCGAGCGCCGCGAGCGCAGGGCGAGCACTATGGCCTCACCGTGAGCGTCGGATTCTGCGATCAGGGCGGCGACGTCGTCGGGCCGATCCTCACCGTCGGCGTCCATCACCACCACCTGGCCGATCCCGTCGACCCGCGAGGCTTCCACCAGTCCGGCGGCGATGGCGCGTTGGTGGCCGAGATTGCTCGCCAGCTGAACCAGCTTGATCCCGGCCACGACCCCCGCGCCGGTCGCAGAGTTGGCCAGGGCCGCAATCGACGGCGATGGAACCGAACCGTCATCCACCATCAGTAAAAGGAGGCGTCGTCCGGCGAGCGCAGGCAGCGCGTCGAGCTCGCGGATGAGACGCTCCGCCGGCGCCCAGTCGTTCAGCACCGGAACCACTACGGCGATGGCGTCCGATTGTGGCCCGCTCATGCCCCTTCCCTGCCGATGGCGCTAAGCTATTCGTAAGCGAGTCGGATGCAGAGCCTAGCCGAGCGGATCGGGGGGACCAAGGTGCAAGTCAGCGTGGCAACGGAAGTCGAAAAAGAAGCTCGGCCGGCCGGCGCGCTCCGGAACGAGATCGTGACGGGCGCTCTAGCGGCCGCACTGGCCACGCTCGCCGCCGCGGCCGCCCTGCTCGTCAGCCCGCGCTATTTCTTCACCGACGACTACACCACCCAGTTCATCCCGGTGTTTCGGGAGATCGCCCGCCTGGTCGGCCAGGGGCATTTCCCGCTGATCACCGACCGGATCTGGCAGGGGGGCGCACTCGTCCAGGAGTACCAGTACGCGGTCTTCAACCCCGTCTCGATGATCCTCTATCTCCTGCT
>DASXMK010000003.1:0-3262 GCA_036495705.1 Caulobacteraceae bacterium
CGCGGGCGTCTGACCACCGCCCAGCAGATCATGATCATCTCCGGGCTGACCGGCTCGTTCGTCGCCAATTTCCTGATCGCCCGGTGGGCAGGGGGCTCGACCGCCATCGTCTTCGGTTACCCAGCCTGGCGGTGGATGTTCTGGGTGCAGGTGATCCCCTCGGCGGTGTTCCTGGTCAGCCTGCTGATGATCCCCGAAAGCCCGCGCTTTCTGGTCGCACGCGGACAGCTGGCGAAGGCCGAGGTAGTGCTGGCGCGCCTGTTCGGCGCCGCGGCGGCCAGGGCCAAGGCGGCGGAGATCAGTGCTTCGCTGGCGGCCGATCACCACCAGCCGCGGCTCTCCGACCTCATCGATAACGGGCGCGTTCGGCCGATCGTCTGGGCCGGCCTGGGCCTGGCCATCTTCCAGCAGCTGGTCGGGATCAACGTGGTCTTCTACTACGGCGCGGTGCTGTGGCAGTCGGTGGGCTTCAGCGAGGCCGACTCGCTGAAGATCAACATCCTCTCAGGCGCGCTGTCGATCGTCTCGTGCCTGGTGTCCATGGGTTTCGTCGACAAGGTCGGGCGCAAGCCGATCCTGCTCCTGGGCTCGATCGGCATGGCGGTGACCCTGGCCGCGGTGGCCTTCGCCTTCTCCACCGCGACCCTGGTGGGCGGCCAGGCGCACCTGCCGCAATGGGCCGGCGTGACCGCCCTCATCGCCGCCAACCTCTATGTGGTGTTCTTCAACGGCACCTGGGGCCCGGTGATGTGGGTCATGCTGGGCGAGATGTTCCCCAACCAGATCCGAGGTTCGGGCCTGGCCGTGAGCGGATTTGCCCAGTGGGCGGCCAACTTCGCCATCGCCCTCTCGTTCCCGGTGGCGGCCCAGGCGGTAGGCCTTGTGCCAACCTATGGATTCTACGCCGTGAGTGCTCTCGTCTCCTTCTTCTTCGTCCGCGCCATGGTTCAGGAGACACGGGGCCGCGAGCTGGAGCAAATGACGGGCTGACAGTTCACGTTGCGCCGATCGCGGAGGCCGGTTGGCCTGTGACTGCGCCCAGGTCTAATCAAGTGCGAACAGCGGTGGCCCCCCGATCGCGATGCTTGCCTTCAATGCCCCGGAGGCCTCGCCGCTGCGCTATTGGCGCTTTGAAGCGAGCCGTGGAGCGCTGCCGCCGCCTTGCAATCATAGGTTTTCTGGGGAGGCAGGCAGAAGTCCGGCCAATGGTTGGTCGCCCGCCAGTAGTCCACCAGGCCCAGGCGCGCCGCCAGGGGCATGAATCGGGGATCATGGCGCATCCCCTCCGCGTAGGGCCTGAACAGGATGGTCGTATCGAAGTCCGGGCCGGGCGGGTGCCGGGCCAGAACCGCGAAGGCGGCGTCCATCGCGCCCACGTTTTCCAGATTGAGGATGGCGAAGTCTATATAGCCAAGCGTCCGGGTGAGCACGAGGTTCGTATACGCCACAACCTTGGAGGGGTCGTGCGAGATGCGCGCCTTCACGAGCGCGTCCCAACCGGGGCCCATGGCGGCGCCCCCCGACGAGCGATTCTGGAGGGCCGCCAGAGCCTTCCGGGGATCACCCCCGCGCGCCAGAATAACGAAGAGACCGGTCGCGCCGTCGTCCGGCCAGATGCGGGAGGCGCGCTCGGCCATATCCTCGGCCCCGCGCTCGTCATAGGTCCACGCCTCGTACATCGCGGCATCGATCGCTTTTTGGGGCGAGAGGGGATCGAGTTCGGCCGCGCGCTCGCCGTTGGCGGCGGCTTCGTTCATCCGCCCCGTCTCGGCAAGGACACCCGCCCTGCGAGACACGAGCTCAGGGTTGTTCGGCGCCAGCGCCAGGCCGCGGGCGATGATCGCTTCCCGCGCCTGCCAGCTGTGCCGCGGTTCCAGGTCGACGAGGGCGGCGTAGGCGGCGCCATCCCTGGGATTCAACGCCAAAGCGCGCCTGGCGGACTCACGCGCTTCCGTGAGCGTGCGCGCGGCTTCGTCAGGCGGCAGCGGATCGTCTGAATCCTTGGCGGCGGCTGCGCTTACGGTCGCCAGCGCCGACCAGGCGGGGGCGAAGCTGGGCTGCTGCTTGACGACCTGGCGCAGCAGATCGCGCGCCTGGACGTCGCCGCCTGAGGTGTGCATGAGATCGCAGGCCTTGAGATAAATTCCGAGCAGGCCGCCATCCGCCTGGCCGCCAGAGGGGCCCTTGGCGTCGAGCGCGCAATGGGCGACACCGGCGATCTTGGCCGCCACCTGCTCCTGCAGGGCCTGCGATTGCGAGTCCGGCCGATCGAAATGCGCCGACCAGAGAAGCTGGCCACTGCGCACGTCATCCAAATGCGCATCCACCACGAGACGATGGTCGGTCGATCTCGTCGCCACGCCATCCACCATGAACCGCGCCCCGAGCTTGGCGGCCTGCGACCGACGGGCTGCTGAGTCGGCGGGCGGTCCTTCCTCCTGTGTGACGACCTTCAGGTCGGCTTTCATCAGTCCATCGGCCACCTGGGCGGCGACCCCTTGGGCGAACCCGCGCTCGAGGGCGTCGCCGGAGGCGGTATGGAACGGCATGACCGCGATGCCAGGCGGCCCCTGGGCCGCCGGCGACCGGGCGAGGATGAACGCGCCTCCCGCGGCGGCCAACAGGGCCGCGGCGGCCGCCGCCCAGACCCTGCGGTGGCGAGAATCTTGAGGCGCCCTGGCCGGGGCGCGAAGATGCAAGGCTTGAGCCATGCCACCCGAAGAGTTGGAGTCGCCGCGCCCGGGCTCCAGGGCGCGTATGGCGCGCACCAGTTGGCGGAACTCACGGTTGTTGGGGTCCTCGTTCCAGCCGTCGAGGTCGGTGGCGTGGATGGCGCGCATGTCGATGGGCAGACGCGCGTTGTCGAACCGCGCAGGGGCCAGCACACCCCTTTCGCGCCCCTCGCGCGCCTCGCCGCGCACCCAAACGGACTCCACCGAGGTCGGGGTCCAGACGACGATCACCGCCCAGGCTTTGTCCAGTTCCTCGGCGATCAGCCGATCGAACTCCTGGCCGGGGATGATCTCCGGGTCCCACCACACAGAGAAGCCTTGGGCTTCCAACGCCGCCACCAGCGGAGCGACGCGGCTCCGATCGGCCCTCGCATAGGAGATGAACAGATCGGCCATCGGCCGCGTCTCCCCGCCCAAGCCGGCCTGGCGATCCGGGCCATGGCCGCACGCATGACGCCGCAGTCGGTCATGAACAGGCGCCTCGGTGTGAGCGCCCGGCCCCAGACTGTAGTCGACTCGCCGTTAGACTG
>DASXMK010000004.1:0-6012 GCA_036495705.1 Caulobacteraceae bacterium
GTCATCGCATGCACGATGCGCGCCGCGCGCGCATCAGCGGTCGCCTTTGGCGGAGGCTTGGCCAGGGCGAGGGCTGGAGACATCGCAACCGTCGCGGTCAAGACCGCCAGCCGCCGCCATTTGGTCATTGGTCATTTCCCCGATCGCACGCGTTGTCGCATCGGCCTGCCCACCGGTCGAGAAACGAAGGCGACAGGGCATCATGCCAACAACAAACAGTCTTGCCTACATGTAAATCGCGCGTATGACTTGGGGCAGGGAAGCCAAGGAAACAGGCCATGCCAAAGCCAAGCCGCCTGGCGGTCGCGGTCAGTTTCGTCACCCTGGCCCTGGCGATGAGCGCGACCGCTCAGCCCGCGCCCGCAGCGCAGCCATCGCCCCAGCTACCGATGCGGGCCTATGTGCCCTCGACCATCTCGCCGGAAGCGGCGGCGATCTATGCGCGCTATCGCGCTTTCGTCCTCGCCCCGCGGCCGGGGCCGCCGAAGACCTTGGCGGACTTCGACGCCCTCTATCAAGGCGCTGAGAAGCGCGGCCTCGCCGCCTCCGAGGCCAGGCTCAAAGTCCTCCAGCCCACCGTCATCGAGCGTCACTTCACGGGCGTCCAGGCCTTCGAGGTTCGTCCCAAGGGCTGGAAAAATGACGGCACGGTGATCATCCATGTTCACGGCGGCGGCTTCGTGACCGGCAGCGCGCGCTCCAGTCTCGGCGAGGCCGCCGATATCGCCACGGCCACCGGCAGGCGGGTGTTCACCGTCGAATACACCGTGGCGCCGCGCGGCAACTGGCGGATGGCCACCGACCAGGTCATGGCGGTCTACAAGGGCCTGCTCGGACAAGGGGTCAAGGCGAAGCGCATCGGCATGACCGGGGGATCCGCCGGCGCGACCATCGTCGCCGCCACCACGCTCAAAATCCGCGATCGCGGCCTGCCGATGCCGGCGGCGCTCATTCTGATGTGCCCGATGAGCGACTTCACCGACGGCGAAGACACCCGCGTCACCCTGGCCGAGGCCGATCCGGCGCTCTACATGCCCCAGGTCCGACCGGGCCTCGACGCCTACGCCGATCCGGCGGATCAGAAGAACCCCTATGTCTCGCCGGTCTACGGCGATTTCAGCAAAGGATATCCGCCCACCCTGATACAGGGCGGGACCAAGGAGTTTCTGTTGAGCGACATGGTGCGCCTGCACCGCGCCATTAAACGGGGTGGGGGAATTTCTGATCTCGAGATCTACGAGGGCATGCCGCACGGCTTCATGGGCCTGATGCCGGATGCGCCGGAGGGCCGGGAAGCCAGGGCGGAGGAAGTGGCCTTCTGGAAGCGCTACCTTCCGGCCGCCAGGCGCTGATCAGAAAGATGGGCGTCCGCCTGGGCGATCTGGCTGGACGCTACGCCGCGGAAGTCAAAACAACAGGGATTCACATGCGCGCATTGATGATTCTGACGGCTGTGGTGAGTGGCGGCGTCTTGATGGTGGCCGCGCCGGCCGGCGCCCAGTCCACCGCTCAGCCAGCGCCAGCGCCGTTGCGGGCGTATGTGCCCACGACCATTTCGCCGGAAGCGGCCGCCATCATGGCCAAACAGCACGCCGCTCTGCTCGGGCCCCGGCCCCCCGCGCCCAACGCCGCCAGTTTCGCGGTCCTCTACCAGTTCGCCGAACGCGCGATGCGGTCGCATGAGCCCGAACTGATCAAGTCCATGGGTCTGACCGTGGCCGAGCGGGAGATGGGCGGCGTCCCCGTGCTGGAGGTGCTGCCCAAGGACTACAAGAGCGACGGTACGGTGCTGATCTATGTCCACGGCGGCGGATTCATCCTCGGCAGCGCCCATTCCAGCCTGCACGGGGCCGCAATCATGGCCAACGCCACCGGCAAGCGGGTGATCTCGGTCGACTACACCGTCGCGCCAAAGGGGCAATGGCGACTGGTCACGGATCAGGTGATCGCGGTCTACAAGGCGGTCATGGCCCAGGGTGTGGCGGCCGCGCGGATAGGGATGTTCGGCGAGTCGGCTGGCGCCAGCATCATCTCCAGCACAGCCCTGAAAATCCGCGACCAAGGCCTGCCGATGCCCGGTGGCCTGGTCCTGGTCTCACCCGCCACGGACCTCACCGGCGCCGGGGACACGCGCGTGACCCTGGCCGACGCCGATCCGGTGCTGTGGCCCGCGGCCATTCAGCCGGGCATCGACGCCTACGCCCCGCCGGCCGACCAGAAGAATCCGTACGTTTCGTCCGTGTACGGTGATTTCACCAAGGGCTATCCGCCGACCCTGATCCTGGGCGGCACCAAGGAGTTGCTGCTGAGCGACATGGTGCGTTTGGAGCGCAAGATCCGCGAGGCCGGCGGCGATGTCCGCCTGGAGCTCTACGAAGGCATGCCGCACGCCTTCCCGGGCCTGGTGCTCGCCGCGCCGGAGGGCAAATCGGCCATGCGTGAGGCGGTCATGTTCTGGAACCGGCATCTGGCCGGCGGGAAAGGCGGGCGCGCCAAACCTCAGGATCGGAACAGGCGGGCCCATTCGGCCTGAAGGCGCAGCATGACGATGAGCGGCGCGGTCCGCGCCTCATGCCAGTCGAGCTGTTTCTGCATCAGGTGGTCGCGCACGACCGGGCCGTTCTGGGCGAACACCATCCAGCGATCGGCGTTAGGCGAACAGGCCGGCCAATGCGGGCGCCCGGGCGGATTGGGGCTGCCGGTGCGGGCAAAGGCGACCCAGCGGGCGTGGATATCGGCCGCCAGGCGCTCATCGCCCGGGGTCGGCCCCGCCGCGCCCAGGCTCGCCGGCTGCTTGCCGAGGGTTTCGAACACATAAAAGATCTCTCCGCCGTGAGGCGCGCGGGTGCGACGCGGCAGGGCCGCCTCGTCGACATGTTCGAAGCGGTAGAGATAGGCCGGGGCCTTGACGGACCACTTGCGGGTGACCCAGCGAGCCGGCGCGGTCGCCAGCGCATCGCGGAAATAATCGCGCGCCAGTGTGTCGTCATCGACGCCGCCGTAGAGCTGGCGCAGCTGCGCCATCACCCCGGGCTTGATCGTCGCCCTGGCCTTGGCGACCCCTCCGCCATGATCGAGCAGCGAATCCTCGCCGCTGTTGACCCCGATCATCAGCGGCACGGCGGCATGGCGGCCGGCGTCGATCGCCGAAGTCATGCCCTCGGGCGACAGGCGCGGGTCGGTGTAGCCGGCTTGCGGCAGGTTGGTGTCGGCGAGCGCCTGGGCCGGAATCCGGCGCAATTGCGCGGCCGTACCCGTCGCCGGAACGCCCAGCGCCGCGGCGATCTTGACCCCCGCCGCCTCGGCCTTGTCGCGGCTCTGTCCTGGCGGGAACCAGCCGCCGCCGGATTCCACGATCGCTTTCTGGAACAGGCCCCAGGCCGAGGGGGTGGTGACGAGGTTCAGGACACTGATTCCGCCAGCCGATTCGCCGAATATGGTGACATTGGCGGGGTCGCCCCCGAAGGCGGAGACATTCCGCCTGACCCAGCGCAACGCCGCCATCTGATCCATCAGGGCGTAATTGCCCTGCAGCTCCCCAGGCTTGGCCTCCCGCGCCAGGGCCGGGTGGGCGAAGCCGCCAAGAGCGCCAAGGCGGTAGTTCACGGTGACAAGCACCACGCCGTCACGCGCGAAGCGGGCGCCGTCGTAATAGGGCAGGGAGCCAGCCCCAAAGACCCCTGAGCCGCCATGGAAAAACACCATGACAGGCGCCCGTCCCGTGGCGGGCGCCGGCGCCCAGACGTTCAAGGTCAGGCAGTCCTCGCTCGTCGGAGGCGGCGCGCCGCCGTAGGGCACGACATCGACGATCCCGTGCGGGTGGCCCTGAGGGCAGGCCGGGCCGAAACGCGTCGCCTCGCGCACGCCCGCCCAGGCCGCGGACGCCTGGGGCGGTCGCCAGCGTAGGGGACCGACCGGCGGCGCGGCGAAGGGCACGCCGCGAAACACCGAAACCCCGTCCTCCACGGCGCCGGCGAGGCGGCCGGTGGCGATGCTGGCTTCAGGCCGCGCCTCGGGCCTGGCCTGCGCGCTCAACGAGGCGGCGAGCGCCAGGGCGAGGGCCAGGCGCGCGCGCCGGCGGCAGGTCATGAGGCTCGGCGAGCTAGAACGACTTGGCCAGCCGCACGCCGAACTGCCGCGGCGGTCCAGGTATGCCGAGGTTGTCCAGGGCCTGGGCGGAGACGTAATGCTCATCGAACAGGTTGGTCACATAGAGGGTGACGCGCCAGTTGTCCGGCCGCTGGTAGGTGAGCTGGGCGTTGAACAGACTCTGCGGCCCCAGATAGTCCTCAGGCGCCACTTCGAACAGCGTCGCCCAGCGGGAGCTCACATATCCGTAGTCCAGTCTTGGCGACAGCGTGGCCCCGTTCGGGAGATTAAAGGTGTACTGAACGCCGAGCTGGGCCGTCCAGGTTGGCGCATAGGTCTGGTTCCTTCCGGCCAGATCCACCGGACCGGCGAGCGGATTGCGCGAATCGATCGCGATGATGTTTCCGAGCGACGAATGCAGGTAGGAGGCGCCGAAATTGAATGACCAGGGGCCGAACTGCCCCTGGCCCTGGGCTTCGACGCCATCGATGTGGGTATGGCCGGGCGCGTTCACGTCGATGCCGGCGGCCAGCGTCGGCACGAAGAACGCCACCTGGAAGCCGGTGTAGTCGTTGTAGAAGGCGCCCAGTTGGGTATGCAGGTGATTGTCGAAGAGGTTGGCCTTCCAGCCGATCTCGTAGTCGATGACGTTTTCCGGTCCGAACTGGGCCGGCAGCTGGGCCGGCGTCGCCGCGGGAAGCGGCACTCCGGGAATTTCGGGAAGCAGGGTACCCAGGCCGTTCACCCCACCGCCCTTATGGCCGGTGGCGACGAAGGCGTAGAGCAGGTTGTTTGGGTTCGGGCTCCAATCGAGATCGATCTTGCCGGTCAGGCGCGTGTCCTTCTCGGTGTCGCCCACGATCCGCTCCCCGAGGATCGGAGTACCGTAGAAGAAGACTGCGTCCAGGCTGTTCAGTTCAAAACTCGATTCGGAGTAGCGCGCCCCGACCTGCAGTTTCAGGGTGTTGGTTATGGCGAAGGTCCCCTGGCCGAAGACCCCCCAGGTGTCCTTGGAGGCGCGATACTCGTCGAGCACGACCGCCTCGCCAGAGCTCAAGGTCGCGCCCGGCGTGAGGGACAGCCAGTTGGTCAGGTCGGGCTGGCTGACGATGTCGCTCTGATAGACTCCGCCGAGGATCCACTGGAAGCGGCCGGTGCTCGGCGAGAGGATATTGACCTCTTCCGATTCGGTCTGGTCGATCGAGCGCGCGTGGTAGTTGATCTCCAGCGCCGGGTTAGCCGCGGCGTTGGCGTCGATGGTGGCGGCGACCTTTCCGAGTTGGTAACCGGTGATCGAGCGGATGGTGATCCCGTTGTCGAACTCGTAGCTCATCTGCAGCACGGCCCGCAGTTGCCGCTCTATGCCCAGCAGGTGACCCGCCTGGGTCACATCGAACAAGGTCGAGGTGTCACCGTTGAACACGCCCGAAGGATGGGTCATGTCCTCGTCCATGTAGTCGACCTTGAGGACGGCCTTGAACGACTTGGTCGGTTGCCACAGGGCGCTGGCGCGCACCGCGCCCAGGTAAAGCCTGCCATCGCTGCCGGTGAATGGCCCGGTCACGCGGAAGAAGCTGTCGCGTCGCTCATCGTCGGTGGCGATGCGCAGGGCGAACGTGTCGCCGACGGGGATGTTAATGGCCCCCTGCAGCCGGACGTCATTGTAATTGCCGTATTGCCCTTCGACCCAGCCGCCGAATTCGCCGAGCTTGGGATCAGTCTCGGTGATGAAGATGGCGCCGCCGGTGGCGTTCTGGCCGGCGAAGGTTCCTTGCGGTCCGCGCAGCACTTCGACGTTGCCGATGTCGTAATAGGGTTCGTCGCTGAGGATCCCGCCCGGCGTCACCGATACGCCGTCCCGATAGATCAGCGTGCCCGCGGGCACTTCCTGGCCGGCGTCGCTCTTGCCGATGCCGCGGATGT
>DASXMK010000005.1:0-4708 GCA_036495705.1 Caulobacteraceae bacterium
ACGCCGACGAGATGCGGATGGGAAACGACGGGCCGGTGTTCCTCTCCAACCAGGCCGGCGGGATCCTGGGCGGCATCTCCACGGGACAGAGCGTGGTCGCCCGGGTGGCGTTCAAGCCGACCTCATCGATTCTGGCGACGCGCCGCTCGATCAACGAGGCCGGCGAGGAGATCGAGATCCGCACCACCGGCCGGCACGATCCGTGCGTGGGCGTGCGCGCCGCCCCGGTGGTCGAGGCCATGACCGCGTGCGTGCTGGCCGATGCCATGCTGCGGCACCGGGCCCAGACCGGCGGCGGAGCGCGGAGGCCCGGGGCCTAGCCGACCTCCAGGGCGCAGCTCTCGCCCACGCTCGGCCGCGCGACCAGGACCCGCTTCAGCGCCGGAAACTGGGTTTTCAGCCGCCCGGCGAAATGCAGGCACAACGCCTCCAGGGTCGGGCTCTCCAAGCCGGCGTGCTCATTCAGCATGGTGTGGTCCAGCTCGTCGGCGGCCGCTTTCAGCGCCGCGTCGAGGTCGGCGAGGTCCGCCACCCAGCCCATCGGCGGCGCGGCCGGCCCGGCGAGGGTGGCCTCGACGGTGAACGAATGGCCGTGCAGACGGGCGTAGGGCCGCTCCCTGGGCCCTCCCGGCAGGCTATGGGCGGCGTCGAACGTAGCCGTCTTGGTGATCTCGAACACGGGCGCGGTCATGGGCGGCGGCTAAGATCACGCTTTGAGGCGCGATTCAATGCGCCGGTCGGGAATGAACCACATCACCGCGACGGCGAAATAGATGGCGATGGCGATCCACGGGCGGAAGAATGCCAGGCCAACGGCGGCGATATAGAGCGCCAGGCTGAGATATTCCTTGCGCCGGTCGCCTATTGCGGTGGCCAGTTCCGAGTTCGGGCCGTTGACGGCGATGAGCGCCGCGGGTTAGCGGGCGCTATCGATGATGGCGCCACCGTCCGGCGTGAGGCTGTAGCCCGTGACGAACTGCGCATCCCTGCTCGCGAGGAACAGGACGACGGGAGCCACGTCCTCGTCCGGCGAACCGTAGCGGGCGAGTGCGTTGGTCGGAGGAGGAACGTCGGCCTCGCCCCAGGTATTGGCGATCGGCAGGACGTTGTTCACGGTGATCCTATCCGCACCCCATTCACGCGCCGCGACGCGCGTGAGGGCGCGCACCGCTTCTTTAGCCATGTCGTAAGGCGCGTAGCCCACCATGCCGACGACACCGGCCATCGAACCGAAGTTGATGACGCGACCCTCTCCGCTTGCCTTCAGGTGTGGATAGCAGGCCTGCATGGCCCGCAGGTAGGCGATCGGGCCCATGTCGAAATTGCGCTGCAGCTGATCAACCGAGAGATCGAGGACGGACGAGAAGACCGCTGACGGATCGAAGGCGTTGTTCACCAGGATGTCGATCCGGCCGTAGGCAGTGGCGACCTTCTCCAAGGCGGCCTCGATCTGGTCGGCGTCGCTGACGTCGCAAACGATCCCAAGCGCGGCGCCGCCAGTGGCTTCGATCTCAGCGACGACGCTGTCCACGTTCGCCGCGGTGAGCGAAAGCACGCCCACCCTCGCACCTTCCGCCGCAAGCAGCTTCGCGGTGGCGCGCCCGATGCCGCGACCCGCGCCGGTGACGACGGCGACCTTACCTTCAAGTCGGTTCATGTCGATTTCCATGCCCTGGTTTGTGGCTTACGCATGAAAATGTCGACCAACCACCTAGCGTTCAAGTAGGATGAAAAACGTGCAGCAAGTATGGAGATGCAGACTATGGGTCCAGACGAAGTGAACATGCACGAGGAGATGCGGCGCGCGTTCGCGCTGCTTTCGGGCAAGTGGAAACTGGAAATCCTATGGCTGCTGAACCAGCGGGTGTATCGCTTCGGAGAGCTGCGGAAGGCCATTCCGGGGATCACGCAGCACATGCTGACCGCGCAGCTGCGTGAGCTCGAAGCCGACGGACTGGTGTCGCGCACCGTCTTCGCGGAGGTGCCGCCCCGGGTGGAGTACGAGATCACCGCTAAGGCGCGCGGGTTGGGCCCCGCCATGGAAGCGCTGGGCGCCTGGTGGAACGAGCATGGGAGCAGCATACCTTCCAGGCCGAGTTCACGTGGCCGCACGGGCGGGCGCAGCTAGTTCAACCGGCAGGGGGCACGGGCGCGGTCACGGGCGGCGGCTAAGATCACGCTTTGAGCTGCGATTCAATTCGCCGATCGGGAATGAACCACATCGCGGCGACGGCGGCGTAGATGGCGATGGCGATCCACGGGCGGAAGAACGCCAGGCCAACGGCGGCGATATAGAGCGCCAGGCTGAGATATTCCTTGCGCCGGTCGCCAAGGGCAGTGGCCAGTTCCGAATTCGGGCCGTTGACGGCAATGAGCGCCCTCTCGAGCAGCAGATAGCCGAACGCCGACATGATCAGGACCAGGCCGTAAGTGGCCGTGGGCAAGGCGGCGATGTGGGTGTCGTCGATCCAGCGCACCTCGAACGGGATGAGGGTGATCCAGAACAAAAGGAACAGATTGGCCCACAGCACCCGGCCGTCGATATGCTGGCTGACGCGCAGCATGTGGTGGTGATTGTTCCAGAAAATGCCGACGTTGGCGTAGCTGAGGGCATAGGCGGCGAACACCGGGGCGTCGGCGGCCAAGGCGCGCAGGTCCGCCCCGGCCGGGACCTTCATGTCGAGCACCATGATGGTGATGGCCACCGCCATCACCCCATCGGAAAAGGCCTCCAGGCGCTCCTTGGTCACGGCAAGCCGAGATATTTGTGGGTCTGCACGCTGAGGCGCCACTTCGGATGGGCCAGGCAATAGTCGATCGCCGCCGCGGTCGCGGCCTCCCGCTCGGGGCCATCCATGGGCTGGAGGAAGAAGCGCTCGAAGGCGAGGCCGGCGTAACGCGCGGGATCGACCCCCGGCTGGGGGAACACCAGTTTCAGTTCCTGCCCGCTGGTCTGGGCCAGCGGAGCGTCGGCCTTGGGGCTGACGCAGATCCAGTCGAGGCCGGATGGGGCGGGCAGGGTCCCGTTGGTTTCCACGGCGATGGCGAAGCCGCGCGCATGCAGGGCGGCGATCAGCGGCGGATCCAGTTGCAGCAGCGGCTCGCCGCCGGTGCAGACCACCAGGCGGTCGCGCTCGCCCCCGCGCCACTTCCCGGCCACCGCCTCGGCGAGATCAGCCGCGGCGGCGAATTTGCCCCCGCCCGGACCGTCGACGCCGACAAAATCGGTGTCGCAGAAATTGCATGTCGCGCTGGCCCGGTCGACCTCGCGCCCGGTCCACAGGTTACAGCCAGCAAAGCGGCAGAATACGGCCGGCCGACCGACCTGGCCGCCCTCGCCCTGGAGGGTGAGGAAAATCTCCTTGACCGAATAGGTCACGGGCTGAGCGCCGGGCGGCCGGCGGCCACCCATTCAGTCCAGCCCCTGGCGCGCAGTTCGCACGCCGGGCAGGCGCCGCAGCCCGCGCCCCAATCGTGGACCGGCTCGCGCGCGCCGAGGTAGCAACTATGACTCTGCTGGGCGATGATCTCGACCAGGGGATCGCCGCCCAGTCCCTGGGCCAGAGCCCAGGTCTCGGCCTTGGTCAACCGCATCAGGGGCGTCTGGATCGCGAAATCGCCTTCCATGCCGAGATTGAGTGCCGTCTCCATGGCGTCCAGGGTGGCGCGCCGGCAGTCTGGATAGCCCGAGTAGTCGGTCTCGCACATGCCGCCGACAAGGTCGGTCAGTCCGCGCCGGTCGGCAAGCGCCGCGGCGTAGGTCAGGAACACCAGGTTGCGCCCGGGGACGAAACTGGTCGGCAGGCCGCGCGATCCGATCTCGATCGCCTGTTCTGAGGTCAGCGCCGTGTCGCCGATAGCCCCGAAAGCGCGGATGTCGATGACCTTGTCCTCGCCCAGACCCTCCGTCCAGTCGGGGAAGTGTTCGGCGATGGCGGCGCGCACGGCCAGGCGCGCGTCGAGCTCGGCGCGGTGGCGCTGGCCATAGTCGAAACCGACCGTCTCCACGCGCTCGTAGCGCGCCAGGGCCCAGGCCAGGCAGACTGAGGAGTCCTGGCCGCCGGAAAACAGCACCAAGGCGCCTTGGCGGGGGTTGGGCATGGCCGGCGACTTAGCATGGGGCACGGGATCGAGAAATCGATTGCCCCTATCGCTTCTTCGCGAGCTTCGGCGATCGCCTTTCCCCGGTCATTTGCTCAAAGGCGTAGCCGAGGCTGAGCAACTTCGCCTCCGACCACGCCGGCCCGATCAGCGAAAGGCCCACCGGCAGGCCCTGGACCTGGCCCATGGGCACGGTGAGGTGCGGATAGCCGGTCACGGCCGCCAGCGAGCCCACGCGGCCTCCGCCTGAACGATCGCCCCATACCGGATCGATGAGCCACGCGGGACCCATGGTCGGCGCGACCAAGGCCTCGACCCTGTTTTCCTTGAGCAGGCGATCGATCCCCTCGGGTCCGGCCAGACGCCGGCCGGTCGCCAGGGCGGCCAGATATTCCGGATCGGCCAGCCCCTTTGTCGCCTGAGCTTGCTCGAACAGCTCCTGGCCGAAGAGCGGCATCTCGGCGTTCGCATGGGCGCGGTTGAAGGCGATGACATCGGCCAAGGTGCGCGTCTTCACCTGAGTGGGCGAGGTCGAGTCCAGATAGGCCTCGACGCCGGCCTTGAACTCGGTGCGCAGCACCACGCCCTCGGCGGCGCCGAGCGCCTT
>DASXMK010000006.1:0-6212 GCA_036495705.1 Caulobacteraceae bacterium
ACTTTTTCTCCCGGCGCTTGTCCTCGGGGCCTGTTCCAGCCTGCCGCATGATGGGCCGCCGGGAAGGGCCTTCCACGCCGAAGCGCAGAAACCCGATCAGCACGCCTATGCGCTGATCGACCTGGACTACCGCGTCGCCGAGCAGGTCGCCGCCGGGCCCTCGCCCTCACTCTCGAGCCTGGCCGCGGCGGGCAGCAACGCCCGCAACGACCAACTCGGCGAGGGCGATGTCATCGACGTCTCGGTGTTCGAGCCCGGCGGGACGATGATGTTCAGCACCTCGGATCCGGCCAAGCCGGATAATGGGACAACGGAAAACCTTCCACACCTGAGCGTGGCGCGGGATGGCTGCGTGACCATACCGTTCGCCGGCGAAGTGCGTGTGGCCGGTCTCACGACAAGCGAGGCGGCCAGCGCCATCCAGCATGCGCTGCACGGACGCGCCGTCGACCCACAGGTTCAGGTGGCCCTGGTCGGCAACTACACCAACTCGGTCACGGTGATCGGCGAGGTGCGCAACGTCGGACGGGTGGCGCTTTCGCCGTACAACGAACACATCCTCGATATCCTGGCGGCGGCAGGCGGCCCGACCAAGCCGCCCGGCGATATCATGGTCACCATCGTTCGCGGCGCGACCCAGGCATCGACGCCGCTGCCGGCCCTGCTGAAGGAATCCGAGCAGAACATCCGCCTGGCGCCGCACGATCAGGTGCGGCTGCTGTACGCGCCACGGAAATACAGCATGTTCGGGGCCTTCGGCCGGGTCTCCGAGCAGCCGATCGAGGACGAAGGCCTGACCCTGGCCGAGGCCATCAGCCGCAGCGGCGGGCTGGACACCATGACCGCCAACGCCGCTTCGGTGCTGCTCTTCCGCTTTGAACGTCCGGAGATCGCCAGGTCGCTCGGCCTCAGCGCCGCGCCGACGCCCAAGGGAGTGCCGGTGATCTACCGCCTCAATATGATGCAGCCGGTGAGTTTCTTCGTCGCCAATGAATTCGCCGTCCGCGCCAACGACCTCATTTATGTACCGCGCTCGGACAGCACAGAACTGCGCAAGTTCCTCGAGATGGTCTCGCTGATTTCGTCGATAACGTATAATTTGACCGTCACTCCGGTGCTGAAATGAGCATGCGCGAGTTGGGCAGGGATGGGTTCAGGCGCAGGGTGAGGATCAGCCGTTGAGTATCCAGTCGCTCGACGGACGGCTCGGCGGCGCTTCACCGCAGACCGCGCGGCTGTTGGTCGCGGCCGGCCGGCGGGTGGATGAAATCCACGATCGCCATTTCCTGTTCGTGGCCGCGCCGTTCGGCCCGTTCTCGCGCCTGCTGGCCGAGTCTCTGCGCGCCGAGGGCGCGCGCTGCAGTCGCATTATCCTCAACGCCGGTGACGCCTCGGACTGGGGCCCGCGCGACGCCGCCGCCTACCGCGGGCATCCGCGCCGGTGGCCGTCGTGGCTGGCCTCCTACCTGGCGCGGGAACAGGTTTCGGACCTGATCGTCTATGGCGATTCCAACCCCTATTGCGTGGCGGCGATGAAGCGCGCCCGGCGCCTGGGGGTGAAGATCCACGTCCTCGAACAAGGATATTTCCGGCCGGACTGGATCACCCTGGAGCGCGACGGCGTGAACGGCTCTTCCCGGCTGCCGCGTGATCCCGATTATTTCCGCCAGATGGCCAAGTTCACCCACGATTCGCCCCACGTCGGGGTCGGGCGGATCGCCCGCGCCAGCGTCGGCCGGATCTTCGCCTACCACCTCATGGCCTACCTGGGCTTTCCGGCGTTCCCCTACTTCCGCTTCGCCTATCCCTATTCTCCGCTGCTGCAGGCCGGCGGTCACATCCGGCGGTTTGCCTTGCAGCATCTCAGCGGCCGGCGCACCCAGGCGACACTCGAGCGCATCCTCTCCAGCAGGATGCCGATGTTTTTGGCCATCCTGCAACGGCCGGGCGACAGCCAGCTGGTCAAGCACTCGTCGGTCAAGACCGTCACCCAGTTCATCGAGACGGTCCTGTCGAGTTTCGCCGCCAACGCCTCGGCCCAGGCGATGCTGGTGTTCAAATGCCACCCGCTGGACCACGGCCTGGAAGACCACCGCGGCATCATTCGCCGGCTGGCGGAGGCGCGCGGTCTGGCTGAGAGGGTCGTCTATCTGGACGGTGGCGACTTGACGGCCATCGTGCGCCGTTCGTCGGGGGTGATATCGGTCAACTCCACCGCCGGCCTGGTGGGGATCGACCTTGACCGCCCCACGATCGTCCTGGGCTGCGCCACCTACGACATCCGCGGCATGACCCATCAGGACGGGCTCGACCGGTTCTGGACCCAGCCGCAAGGCCCCGACCCCGAGGTTTACCGGGCTTACCGTCGCCTGGTGATGGCCACCACCCAGATCAATGGGGCCTATTCCACGGCGCGCGGCATCGATCTGGCGTTGCCGGAGACCCTGCGCCGCCTGCTGGCGACCTAAAATCGCGACCGACTCTTCACCTGATCGGGGGGTGTGGAGTAAAATCTTAACCATGGAGTCTTGATTCGCCCGCACCGAGTGGGCAATTCTACGCGTGGGTTGGGGTAATCAGCTGGGCGTGATCGAGATGTACGGCAATCCTCAGAGGCGTAGCGCCGCCGACGTGCAGGACCTTCGCAAGGAAGGCGGCCGTTGGCTTAAGGATCTGCGCGAGCGGGCTGGCCTGTCTCAGCGGCAGTTGGCTGGCAAGGTGGGCACCGAACACTACACCTTCATTTCCCAGCTCGAGACGGGTCGGGGCCGTATCCCCCCGGATCGCTACATTGTCTGGGCCGCCGCGCTCGGAGTGCCGGCGAAGGCGTTCGTGCAGGAGATCCTGCGCTACTACGACCCGATGACCTTCGAGATCCTGTTCGGAGGCTAGCTTCCCGGCGCCTTGGCGCCAGCCGAAGGCCGCCCGGCCTCAATTAGCGGAACCAGCACGCCATCACGGTCGCCGAACTGGGCGACCTGACCATTCTGCAACAGCATGATCTTGTCCGCCAGGCCCAGCAGATTGGTCTTGTGGGTGCTAAAGATGATGGTGGTGGTCCGCTTCATATAGGCCAGGGCCTGGGCCAGGGCCTGTTCCCCGACCGCGTCTAGGCTGGCGTTGGGCTCGTCCAGAACCAGCAACGGCGGGCGCCGGAACAAGGTGCGGGCCAGGGCCAGCCGCTGGCGCTGCCCGGCTGACAGGGACGTCCCGCCTTCGCCGATCTGGGTGTCGTAGCCATTGGGCAAGGCCTGGATCATCTCGTGCACGCCGGCGATCCGCGCCGCCTCGATCACTTCGTCGACTTTGAAGTCGCTGAAACGGGCGATGTTGTCGGCCACCGTGCCGGAAAACAGCTCCACGTCCTGCGGCAGGTAACCGATATATTGACCCAGCTGCAGCGGATCCCACTGCCGAAGATCAAAGCCGTCGATCTTGATGGCTCCGGTGGCGACCGGCCACACCCCGACGATGCCGCGCATGAGGCTCGACTTGCCGGCCGCGCTTGGGCCGATGATGCCCAGGGTCGTGCCCGGCTCCATGGCGAAGGTGACCCCGAACACAACCGGCCGTCCGCCGCCGGGCGGCACAATGGTGGCCGCTTCCGACGACAGCTTGCCCTTGGGGGCCGGCAGCGGCATGCGCGGGTCGCCGCTCTCGGCCGACCTGAAGGTGGCCTGCGTCCGGTCCCAGGCGTCGCGGGCGGCGATGAAGTGCTTCCATTGGCCGACCGCCTGCTCGATCGGCGCCAGGGCGCGCCCGACGAGGATGGAGGCCGCGATCATGGCCCCGGCCGAAATCTTGCCGGTGATGGCCAGATAGGCCCCGCCGCCGAGGATCAGGGTCTGCACCACCTGACGGACAAGCTTGATGCTGGCCATGATCCCGCCGCCGCGGTCGCTGGCCGAAGCCTGCCAGGCGATCAGGTCGTCGCGGCGCAATTCCCATCGCCGCTGCAGGCCGCGCCACATGCCCATGGCGTGCATGACCTCGGCGTTGCGCATGGTCGTGGAGGCGTCGCCCTGGGCCCCGATCGAGGCCACCGTGGCCCGCTGCAGCGGAACCCGGGTGGCCAAATCATTCCACCCCGCCAGCCCCAGGATCAGCAACCCGGCCAGGATCGCCAGAACGCCAAAGAAAGGATGAAGCACAAAGCACACGAAAATGAACACCGGGATCCACGGCGCATCGCAGAATGAGATCAGCCCGGCCCCGGTCATGAATTCGCGAATTATGTCGACGTCGCGGAACGCCTGCGGGCCGCTGCCCCGGCCGGTGAGCGTTCCTTCCAGGACGCTTTTGAACACTGGGCCGCGCACCTCGCCGTCAAAGCGGATTCCGGCCCGCACTAGCACCTGGGTCCTGAGCGCTTCCAGCATAGCGTAGACGACGAACAGGAACACGGCGATGACCGTAATGAACAGCAAAGTCATTACGTTTTTACTTGAAAGAACCCGATCATATATCTGGAGCATATAAATCGGGCTGACCAGCGCCAGCACGTTTATGAACAGACTGAAGAAAATCGCGACGACAATAGCCGGGCGCAACGAGCGCATGGCGCGATCAAGGGGGGTGGCTCGGGCCCCGGTGCTTGGCAGTGCTTTCATCTACGCTTTCTCTTGTGAGCCCTTGTTCATCAGCTTTCAGGGCGCGGCGTCCCAATGCGAGCGGCCGTCAAACGGCGACCAAAGGCCGGCCGACCCGTTCAGGCGGACCGCGCATACGGCTAAGGCATGTGGGGCGTGAATATCCGACTAAGGTTTGGAGAGCGGCGATCTTAGCGGACTGGCGACGCCGGCGCCAGCGGCGTCGCGCCGCAGGAGCAGGAAACGCCGCCCCCAGTCTAGACGCCAACCAGCGGGACCTGATGGGTGTAGCCGTACTGAGGCAGCAGGTCGATGTTGAACGGCGCGTTGCCGAGCGCCAGGTCGGAAATGAAATGATCATTCGCGCCGGCGTAGGGTCCAAGGTTGTCCTGCGTCGCCACCTCGAGCAACCAGCCGACCATGGCCGCCTTGGTGCCGATGCCGTTCGGACCGTCTCCGCCGTAGTAGGCGAAATACTGCGCCCGGGTCTCGGTGACGCCGTTGGAGGTCACATCGGTATTCAGGATGGCGTCGATCTTGCCGGCGGCTGGGGCGGCCCCGAAGATCTCCGTATAGGCCTTGGTGGCCGCGTCGCTCAGGCTCAGGGCGCCGCCATAAGTATCGTTGAACGGTGTGGCCCCCGCCCCGAGTTTTCCCAGGTTCACCGAGAAATTTATATAGCGGTTCTGGATGTTGAATTCGGCGTAGTACGGGGAATCGAGGTTGTTGGGGTTGGTCGGGCTGTCGATCAGATATTGATAGCCGGCCGCGGTCGGCGTCGCCCCGGTGAAGAACTCATAGGTCAGGGTCGACACCGTGGTGGTGGCGTCGGCGAACTGTTCGACCATCGCCAAGGCTTGTTGGATCGTCGTGTTGTTGGCCGAGACCTGGCTGTCGACCGAGGGCAGTTGGTTGGCGTCCTGGTTGATCGGATTGGGCACGCTCGAGCCGTTGGCCAGGTGGAGCGTTGGATTCTGCGCCAAGGTCGAGGTCGGCGAGGTCCACAGGACGTTGGTGAAGGCCGAGGACAGGATGGCCGGGATGTCGCTCCAGCCGATCGCCGCCATCTCGATGAGGTCGATCGTGGTCATGGCGAGGGGGACGCTGGGCTCGGCGAAGGCCAGGAAAGCGTCATTGCCGGCGCTGGCGGCCCAGTCGCCCAGATCACCGGTGCTGGCGTCGTTGTAGAAATAGTCGAGGGCGGTCGCGCCCTTGTCGATCGAGAAGTAGTCGTTGTGGTTGCCGATAAGGTCCAGCGATCCCGGAGCGGAATAGCGGTACAGGTCCTGCATCGAATAGTAGTCCGGGTTCAGGCCGGCGCCGCGGCCCATGACCTCGGTCAGTTCGTGTTCGATGACGGCGACCGCGTCGAACAGCCCGTCGGCCGGCGGATTCGACAGGTCGAAACTGAAGGTTTCTGGCGTGCTGCTGAGCCCGATCCAGCCGTCGATGCTGGTCGAGTTAGCCGGCATCAGACCCAGCGCCCGGGCCCCGGCCGTGCCTGGGTCGAACGTCCCCCCCGTGGTCGGATCGACGGCGGACAACACGTCGGCCGGAATCGGATCCCCGGCCTGGACGGTGGTGGTCCCGAATGCGTTCAGGATCTGGTTGTAGCCATAGCCG
>DASXMK010000007.1:0-5076 GCA_036495705.1 Caulobacteraceae bacterium
CTCCCACCTCAACGCCTCGAACGTCAATGACAACTACATGTTCTTCGGCGTCAATCACTATCATGGCGAGTGGAATACCAATGTTCCGACAAGTTATACTGTAAAGAACGGTGCGATTGTCGCAGCGTCCTTCCAAGAGAATAACGCCGCCGGGACGGATGGCATCGTCACCGACGACATCACCCGGCCAAATGAGACCGCGGAGAGCTACTATATCAATCTCGATGGCAAGTTCAGGTTAAGTGACCGGCTGACCATCAAGGCCCAGGTCGGCTTCACGCATGGCGTGGGCGATACGCCTGAGCAGCCCGCCTTTGAATCCGACGGTCCGACGGCGATCTCCTACAGCCCATCCGGCAACGGGTACGTCGTCAGCACCACCCAGATCAATCCCCAGAGCCCGGCCGGCCTGGCCGCCGACTGGGTCTGGAACGCTCGTTTCACCTCGGTTGACCAGGAATACTACGGCAAGATCGACGGCCAGTGGGACGTCAGCAACGGCGTATTCAAAGACGTCGAGTTCGGTGTTCGCGTGGCAGACCACAAGCGCCAGGTCGACGGCTGGGATCGCGGCTGCAGCCTCGGCGGCACCGCCGCCGACCCGGTGTGTTGGACGGCAGGGATACCATTCGCACAGACGAACCCAGTGTCCTATCCCAGCGGCTTCAATGCCGGCGCCCTGGGCATTCCCGGTCTGTTGATTCCCATCGCCGGCGATCCGGCGACCATCGGGGCTATCCTCAACGCCGTAAACGACGGGGTGCACGGACCGATCTCCGCGATTGTTCAGCCGCTGAACTACTATTGGCTCAGCGCCTTCAAGGTCCAGGAAACCGACGTCGAAGGCTACGTCATGGCGCGTGTCGGCGGCGAGGGTTGGCGTGGCAACTTCGGACTTCGGGTCGCTGAAACCAACGAAAACGACTATGTCAACACGCCCGACGAATCAGGAACCAACCCGGCGGACATCACCACGTCGGCCTACGGCGACTACTTGGTCAACCATGTGCGGCATAACTACCTAGACTTCCTGCCGAGTGCGAACTTTACCTTCGATCTGCAGAAGAACCTGCTTCTCAGGGTCTCGGCCGCCGAAACTATGTCGCGGCCGGACTTCAGTTCGCTCGGCGGGGCGGTATCGCTCACCGACCTCATCCAGACTGGCAGCAAGGGCAACGCCAACCTCAAACCGGTTAAGGCGGCCGTGTTCGACGCTGGACTGGAATGGTACTACGCCCCCACCGCGTTAGCGGCCGTAAGCATCTTCTACGATGATCTGTCGTCCTACGTGGGCTATACCGCAGACAGCGAGACCTATTTCGACCAGCTGACCAAGTCGTATCAGCCGTATCAGATCTCCTTCCCCTACAATATTTCCGGCGAACTGGAAGGGGTTGAAGTTCAGGTGCAACAGCCGATCGGTTGGGGCTTCGGCTTCCAGGCCAACGCCACCTATGTCGACGGTCACGACGCCAGTGGAGCTCCGCTGATCGGCACGTCCAAGTGGACTGGAAATCTCGTTGGCTACTACGAAAATCATGGTCTGAGTGTGAGACTGGCCTACACCTATCGCTCGCACTTCTTCGTCGGCCTTGACCGGGCAACGCCGGAAAGCCAGGACAATTTCGGCCAGTTGGACGCTTCGGTCGCCTATCAGATCACGCCGAACATCGCCCTGACCGTCGACGCCATCAACCTTACCGACAGCCTCCTGAAGTATTATGCGACGAACCCAACCGAGATTCGCGCGGTCTACAACAACGGAACGCAGGTGTTCGCCGGCATCAAGATCAAGTTCTAGCGTGTAAACCTCTCGCCGGGTTCTCACGGGACGCGTAGGGCGCCGCTTCGGAGCAATCCGGGGCGGCGTTCTTCGTTTTGAGGCCTGGCGCGGGCGCCGCATAGTCGGGTGATGAGGCAACCCAAGGCGCTGCGCGCCCCGGACGAAAAACCTCGCTGGCAGGTTCAGTTCGACCGGGCCGTGGCCTTGTGTTCGCAGGGCGCGAGCCGGAAGGCGGTCGCCCCGCTGCGCGCCGCCACTGACCTCAACCCAGGGTTAGCCCCCGCCTGGCGTCTGCTGGGCGACATCCTGACGGCCGGCGGGGATTTTCGCGCCGCCCGCCAGGCCTACGATCGTGGGCTTCTGCCGATGATCCGGGATGTGCGCCTGCGCGCCGCGGCCCAAGCCCTGGCCGACGATCATCTTGCCGCGGCCGAGCGCGCGCTGCGAGATCTGATCGCTCACGGTCCCGCCGTGAGACAATTATTGGGCGAGGCCCTGTTCCGGCAAAATCGCCTGGACGAGGCGGAATCTGCGTTGCGGACGTGTCTTGGCGAAGCACCCGACTTTCAGGAAGCGCACCTGTCATTGGCCAGGCTCCTGCTCGCCGCCCGACGGTTCCCCGAGTCCTTGGCGGAGTTCGACGCCCTGCTGGCCGCCGACCCCACTGAATATGCCTGTCTCGCCATGAAAGCGGCGGCCCTGACCGAGATTGGACGCTACGCCGAAGCGGCGGCCGTCACCGCCGCGATGCTCGAGCAATTTCCCGATCAGCCCTACGCCTGGCTCGTGCACGCCAACGGACTGCGCACCCTCGGCCAGTCGGCCGCCTGCGTCGCCGCCTACGACAAGGCCATCGAACTCGACCCGCGCTGCGCCGAGGCCTACCTCAGTCTCGCGAACCTGAAGACCTATCGCTTCCCGGTCGGTCGCCTCGCGGCCATCGGCACGTTGTTGAGTGAGGGCGCTCTGCCGCCCGAGGACCAGGCCAGACTGCATTTCGTCCTGGGCAAAGAGCGGGAAGACGCCGGCGCCTACGCCGGAGCGTTCGATCACTACGCCCGAGGCAACGCCATCGAGCGCGCCCGCCGCGCCTACGATCCCGCCGTCACCAGCGCCTATGTACGCAAAGCCAAGGCCTTGTTCACAAAAGATTTCTTCGCCAAACGCTTGGGCTGGGGCGCGCCCAACCCGGACCCGGTCTTTATCGTAGGATTGCCCCGGTCGGGTTCGACATTAGTGGAACAGATCCTGGCCAGCCATCCGGCCGTCGAAGGCACGCACGAGCTTGCCGACCTGCCGCTCATCGCCGCTGCCGTGCGCGGCTATCCAGAGTCCCTGGCCAGCCTCTCGCGCGAAGCCTGCGCCCGGATGGGCGGCGAATACCTGCGTCGAACCTCAGCCTGCCGCAACCAGGGCCGGCCGCGCTTCGTCGACAAGACTCCTAGCAACTTCCTGCACGTCGGATTGATCCAACTCATCCTGCCCAGGGCCCGGATCGTCGACGTCCGCCGCCACCCGCTGGCCTGCGGCCTGTCGATCTTCAAACAGCATTTCGGTCACGGCTTTGGATGCGCCTTCGATCTGGATCACATCGGCCGCTACTATGCCGACTATGTCGACCTGATGGCCCATTTCGACCTAGTCCTCCCCGGCCGGGTCCATCGCGTCATCTACGAGCATCTGGTGGCCGACACCGAGGGCGAGATCCGCGCCCTGCTGGACTATCTGGACTTGCCTTTCGACCGCGCCTGCCTGCGTTTTTTCGAGAACCGCCGGGCCGTAGACACCCCCAGTTCCGAACAGGTGCGCCAGCCGATCTTCACCGACGCGCTCGACCACTGGCGACACTTCGACCCCTGGCTGGATCCGCTCCGGCAAGCGCTTGGCTCAACGCTCCAGGCCTATCCGGCGGCGCCGATTTGACCGGCCCGTCCCGCCGCGGATATGCCGGGCAAATGGCCAAGAGAAGCTCTAAACATCAGACAGCCTCGGCGCAGGCGGCGGCGGCTGGAGTCGGTGAACTGCTTCGCCAGGCCTCGAGCGTCCTGGCCTCCGATCCCTCCCGCGCCGAAGCCCTGGCGCGCAAGGCGCTGGCGAGCGATCCTGGGGGCATCGAGGCCCGGAGCCTGCTCGGCGCGGCCCTGCGGCGCAAAGGTGATCCGAAAGCCGCGCTCGCCGTGCTGTCGCGCCTGGCCGCCGCCAAGTCCTGTCCCTGGATCGTGCACTTCGAGCTGGCCCAGGCTCAGCTGGCCCTTGGCCACAGCCGAGCCGCTGTTGCGCCGCTGCGCAAAGTGGTCGCGCTCAATCCGGACTGGACCCAGGCCTGGCGCCTGTTGGGCGACATTCTGATGGCTGGCGGCGATTTCGCCGGCGCCCGCGAGGCCTATGATCGTCGAGTACTATCGATGATCCGGGACCCTGCCCTGCGGACTGCGGCGGAAGCTATGATCGAAGGGCGCCACTCCGAGGCCGAACGCGATCTGCGCACCCTGCTCGCGGCGAAACCGTCATCGCCCGCCGCCGCCGAGCATCTGTTGGCGGATTCGCTGCGGAGGATGAATCAGCTGTCCAAGGCCGAAAGTGTCCTGCGTGGATGCCTTTCGAAGGCGCCGGAATTCTACAATGCCCGTGTGTGTCTGACCCAGGTTCTGTTCGCCCAGCACCGGTTTGTAGACGCCGCGACGGAACTCGATCGACTGCTCGCGCGCGATGCCAACGACACGCGCTGCCAGATGATGAGAGCGACTGTCGCCGCGTCGATCGGTCGCCACGACGATGTGCTGGCGCTCACGGCCACAGTGGTGGAGGCTTTTCCCGATCAACCGCGGGCTCGGCTGGTGCACGCCAATGCCCTGCGCACTTTGGGGCGGATGACCGAAGCGCTGGCGGCCTATCTGAAGGTTCTGGAGCTCGATCCCGATTTTGCCGAAGCCTATTGGAGCCTGGCCAACCTCAAGACCTATCGCTTCAGCACCAACCAGCGCGCGGCCATTGAAAGGCTGCTGGCGCGCAGATCCATGCCCGCCAAGGATGGCGCCGAGTTGAACTTCGCCCTGGCCACGTCGCTCGAAGACGAGGGGGACTATGCGGAGGCCTTCGAGCGCTATTCCCGGGGCAACGCCGTCGAACGCAAGCGGCGCGCCTACGATCGCGACGCCGTCAGTCAGGTGTTCAGAAACACCAAGGCGGTGTTTACGGCCGACCTATTCAAGTTGCGCTCTGGTTGGGGGGACGTCGATCCAGACCCGATCTTCATCGTTGGCCTGCCAAGATCCGGTTCGACCCTGGTTGAA
>DASXMK010000008.1:0-1566 GCA_036495705.1 Caulobacteraceae bacterium
CGTCGGCCCACGAGGCCACCCGGCGGGCGACCGCCAGCGCGAACTCGTTCGATGGGCCCTTGACGAAGGTGTCGAAGGTGAAGCGGTCCTGCAACCACTGGGTGCGGGTCGGGCGCGTCAGGGTGACCGGCGCGATCGCCGGGCTGTCAGTGGACACCGGATCGACCTCCAGGATCATCGCCGCGGGCGCCACATCGCCGCCATCGGCCTCGAACTCCAGACGCGACTTCAGCGTCAGCACCCGGCCCTCCGGGTCGTAGAGCGCCCACAGCTCGCCGATCCGCCGCCACGCGTAACGCCGGATCCAGTCGCGCGCGATGCCGGTCGGAGTCACCAGGCACAGCTCGCCATCGGCGGCGGTGCGCAGGCAGGCCTGCGCCAGCCAGGATCCGAAGGTGTCGTCGCCCAGTTCGCCCCGCAGCGCCTGGCTCGCCTTCATCCACACGCCCGTGGGCGTCACGGATGCCATTTCAGCCAATCCCTTGTTCGCCATCGACCCCATTTAGCCCCTGCTCCCACGCCCTCCGCCCGCCCTGGACGAAAGGCCGGCCGCGCGATCCCCCTTGCGCGACCGACGCATACAGACGCACTCCCGGAACCAAGCGTTCGCCCACCCGCGCCCGCCGCCCGTTAATCAGTACAGTGCTTATGCTTAGAAGGGCTCAGACTACCCCCGCGCCGGGGGGCGTCAATCCGAATCTAGGCGTCGATTGCGCCAAAAACCACTTGACTTTCCAGCCTCCCAACGCGGCCAAGGCTTAGCGGATTGCGTGCGACCTTTTGGCCGCACAATTAGGCGGGAGTCGGCCTAATGGGGGTATGCGCAAGCTGCGCCGTTGGCGGACTAACGACCGCAACATACCCTAATTGAATCAGTAAGTTACGTCCTGCGAGGACGGCGTCAGGCGGCCTGCGCCTTCCTCAGGCGGGCCGCCAGGCGCGACACTTTTCGCGAACCCGTGTTCTTGTGCAGCACGCCTTTTCCGACCGCTCTCATGAGCTCGGACTCGGCTGCGACAAATGCGTTCTTGGCCGCGCCCAGATCGCCCGACTCCAGAGCTTCGTCGAACTTGCGCACGAATGTGCGAACGCGCGATCTGCGCGCCCCGTTGACCTCGGTTCGACGTGCGATCTTGCGGATCGCCTTCTTGGCCCCGGGGTTGTTCGCCATGGTTCCTTACGCAGCCTCGAACGGGCCCCCCTAGGGGGCGCCTCGGAAAAAAGGAGGGGCGGTATAGGCCGAAGCCATCGGGGGGGTCAATGCGGCCGAGCCGCTCTTTTTCGCCGGACGCCCAGCGCTCAGGCTGCGCGTTGCTCACGTCGGGCCTTCGACGGCGAGACCGCGGGCGCGCAGCAGCGCCGGCAGCCCGTCCGGTCCGACCAGGTGGCCGATGCCGACCACGACGACGATCCGGCCGCGTGAGCCCATCCGTTCCGCCAGCCGGTCGGCCCAGCGGCGGTTGCGGTCGACGACCAGGCGCTGGTAGAGCTGCGGCGCGACGCGCTGCAGCAGATCGTTGGCGTCGCGCTTGAGGGCCAGAAGATCCGCCGTCATCCATTCGTCGA
>DASXMK010000009.1:0-2710 GCA_036495705.1 Caulobacteraceae bacterium
CCAACGCCCTGCAGCGCCCCAAGCGCTTCTTCGGCGCCGCGCGGAACATCGAGGAAGGCGGCTCGCTGACCATCATCTCCACGGCCCTGATCGACACCGGCAGCCGGATGGACGAAGTGATTTTCGAAGAGTTCAAGGGTACCGGCAATTCGGAAATCGTGCTCGACCGCAAGGTGGCTGACAAGCGCATCTTCCCGGCTATCGACGTGCTCAAGTCCGGCACCCGCAAGGAGGAGCTGATCACGCCTAAGGACCAGCTGCAGAAGACGTTCGTCTTGCGCCGGATCCTTTCGCCCATGGGACCGCAGGACGCCATCGAGTTCCTGCTCGACAAGCTGAAGAACGCGAAGAACAACGCCGACTTCTTCCAGTCGATGAATACCTAAGGGGCGGTCTACCGGACCAAGCGGCCACGGAAAAAGGCCAGGGTGCGACCCCAGGCTCGTTCGGCGTCGGTCTCGTCATAGTGCTCGCCGCCCATGCGGGCGAAGGCGTGATCGCGGCCGGGATAGGTGAAAATCTCGGCCAGGGAACGATTGCGCAGGGCGGCGATGATCGTCGCCTGGGCCGCCTTCGTGACGAACTGGTCGTCCTCGGCGATGTGCAGCAGAACCGGTGTCACCAGGGCGTCGGCCTCGCGAATGCGCTGGTCGATGCCGACCCCGTAGTAACAGACGGCGGCGTCGATGTCGGTGCGCGTGGCGGCCAGGAACGACAGCAGCCCGCCCAGGCAAAAGCCCACCGAACCCACGGCGCCTGAGCACCCCGGGTGGGCGCGGGCATGGGCGATGGTCGCGCCGATGTCCTTGACGCCTTTGTCGACGTCGAAAGCGCTGAACAGTTCGAAGGCCCGCTTCATCTCGGCTTCGGTCTTGTCGGTGATGTCGATGCCCGGTTCGATGCGCCAGAACAGGTCCGGGCAAATGGCCAGATAGCCGGCCTCGGCGAAGGCGTCAGTGATATCGCGCATCACCTGGTTGACCCCGAAGATCTCCTGGATGACCAGGACCGCGGGGGCCTTGACCGCGGCGGGCCGGGCGACGTAGGCGTTGAACGACGCGCCGGCCCTCGGGATTGTCATGATCTCGCCCATTGCTCGTCTCCCTTGGATGTGCGCCAAGGCCTCTAGCGCGCCCAGGCGCGCTAGGCCCATAACATTGTCGTGGGATCAGCGGAGCCGCCGCCATGAAGGTCAAGCTGGAAGTGGATTGCACCCCGCAGGAGGCGCGCGCCTTTCTGGGGCTGCCGGACGTCAAGGCGCTCAATGAGCACCTGGTCAAGGAGATCAAGTCGCGCATGGACGCCAATCTGGCCCTGGCCGCGCCCGAGGAGCTGATGAAGAACTGGCTGAGTTTCGGCGGCCAGGCCTCCGAGCAGTTCATGAAACTGATGACCGCGGCGGCGGGCGCGGCCGCGAACAGATGAACGATACCGTGTTCGCCCTGGCCACGGCGCCCGGGCGAGCGGCGGTGGCGGTGATCCGCATATCCGGGCCGGCGGCGCGGTCTGCCCTTGAGGCCGTTGTTGGCGGGCGGGTGTCGCCGCGGCGGGCGAGTGTGCGCACCCTGAGGGGCCAGGACGGCAAAGCGCTCGATCGCGGCCTGGCGCTCTGGTTCCCCGGACCGGCCAGCTATACCGGCGAAGACTGCGCCGAGCTACAGGTGCACGGCTCCGCCGCCGTGGTCGATCAGTGTACGGAAGTTCTACTGGCGCGGGGGCTGCGCCTGGCCGCGCCAGGCGAGTTCACCCGGCGGGCGTTCGAGAACGGCAAGCTCGACCTCGACCAGGCCGAGGCTGTCGCCGACCTGGTGGACGCCGAGACCGCCGCCCAGGCCCGGCAGGCGCTCGGTCAATTGGAGGGGCGACTCGGGGCGCGCTACCGGACCTGGCGCGACCGTCTGGTCGAGGCAATCGCGCGGCTGGAGGCGGCGGTGGACTTCCCCGACGAGGAGGTGCCGGCAGATGTGGCGGAAGAGGCCCGCGGCAGGCTGGCGGCCCTGGCGGCCGATCTCGATGTGGCGGTGGACGATGAGCCACGGGGCCGGCGCGTCAGGGACGGCTACCGGGTCGCCGTCATCGGCGCACCAAATTCCGGAAAGAGTAGTCTTGTCAATGCGTTAATCGGTCGTGACGCGGCCATTGTGACCGACATCGCCGGCACCACCCGCGATATTATCGAGGCGCCGCTGGTGCTGGACGGCTTTAAGGTGATCCTGGCCGATACCGCAGGCCTGCGGGCCACCGCTGAGCCTATCGAGACTGAGGGCGTGCGACGCGCCAGATCCTGGGCCCAAGGCGCCGACTTGCGGCTTTGGGTTGTCGACCAGGCGGCCAGCGCCGAGGCTTGGCGCGAGGCCGAGGCGGTCGTTCGCGCGGACGATCTCTGTATACTGAACAAAGCCGACCTACCGCAGGGCGCGGATGCCTGCGCGGCCCGGGGCGCGGCCGAGGCGAGAGGCCTTCATAGCCTCGAACTGTCGATTGTGCGAGATGGCGCGGACGCGGTGCGGGCCTTGCTTTCGGAGCGGGTCCGGCGGGACCTGTCGGGCGCGGATTTCCCCGCCGCGACCCAGGCCCGGCACCAAGGCCTGCTACGCGCCGCCCGCGATCACGTGCGCCGGGCGCTGGGCGCCCTGGAGACCCCGGAGCTGGCGGCCGAAGATGCGCGGCTGGCGGCCCGCGCGCTGGCCCAGGTTGCCGGGCGTGTGGG
>DASXMK010000010.1:0-3452 GCA_036495705.1 Caulobacteraceae bacterium
GTGGAGATGCCGCCGCAGAAGATCGCCGGCTTCTTCTCCGATGTGGCCGCCATCGCCGCCGACATGCGCGATCATGGGGTTACGGCCGACGAATTGGAACGGGCGCGCAATCCGCGCATCTCGACCATCGAGCGGGCGCAGCTGACCAACGAATACTGGCTGGCGCGCCTGGAGGGCTCGGTCGGCGATCCCAGACGCCTGGACATCATCCGCACCACCTTGCCCGACTACGCCAAGGTCAGCCTGGCGGACGTGCAGGCGGCGGCGCGGAAGTGGCTGGTCGACGACAAGGCGTGGAAGCTGGTGATCCGACAGGCGGCGGTGGCGGAGCGCTAAGCGATGGCCTGACCCCAGGCTTGACCGTGTATAGCATCGGCCCCTAGGCTGCCGCATCGCCAGTGCGAGTTGCGTTAAAGCGTCCTCTGCAGCGATTGGGGGGAACCCATGAACAAAGCCCTTTTCACCGCGAGCCTCGCGGCTTTCATTTCTGCCTTAGCCGCCACGCCGAGCCTTGCCGGCGCCGTGGCGCCCGCGCCTCTGCTCGCCGCCGGGCTTCCAGGCCTCGGCGTCCTTGCCGTCGCCGGAGGCGGTTATCTGGCGGTGCGGGCGCTCCGCCGGCGGCGCGACTAGGGGGGCCCGAATACATGAACAGGTCTGCTGCGATCCTGGGCCTTGTGGCGGTGGGGTCGGCCATCGCCGCCACGCCCAGCCTTGCAGGCCTGCCCGGGCCGGCCCCCCTGCTTGGGGCTGGCCTGCCGGGCGTCGCTTTCTTGGCGGTGGCCGGGGGCGTCTATCTGGCCGTGCGGTCGTTGCGCCGGCGTCACGACTGAGGAGTCAAGTTTATGAACAGAGTGAGTGCGGTCCTTGGCCTCTCGGCGCTGGTCTCCGTCTTGGCCGTCACGCCAAGCTTCGCCGGCTTAGGCGCCCCGGCCCCTCTGCTGGGGGCTGGCCTGCCGGGCGTCGCCATCCTGGCCGTCGCCGGCGGGGGCTATCTGGCCGTGAGGGCGCTGCGCCGGCGTCGCGACTAGGCGGCCCGCTCGCCGCAGGTCATGTTGCTGCTCGCGCTCGTCGGCGCCGCGATCGCTCTGGAGGCGCTGGCCAGTTGGCGTTTGAATTATCGCCTCTACGAGTGGCGTGATTCCGAGATCAGCCTGGGGCTGGCGTTCGGCTGGCTGGTCAGCGGGGTGGTTGGCGGCGCCCTGGCGGCGGTGAGCATCAGCTTCGGTTACCAGCACCGCTTCCTCGACGTCGGCGCGACGCCCTGGGGCGGCGCGCTGGCGATCGTCCTCGCGGACCTCGTCTATTACCTCTGGCATCGCCTGAACCACGCCTGGCCATGGCTGTGGGCCAGCCATTTCCCGCACCACACCGCCAAGCGCCTCAACATCCTGGCTTCGGCGCGGCAGGGCTGGACCGACGTCATCTCCGGGACCTGGCTGTTCTGGGCCAGCCTGGGCTTCGCCGGTTTTACCCCGATCCAGGTCGGCGTCTATTTCGCCGTGTTGCTGCTCTGGCAGGCCGGGGTCCATGTCGAGTGGGCCCCCAAGCTCGGGCCGCTGGAATGGGTGTTCGTCACTCCTTCGCATCATCGGGTGCATCATTCCCTGGAGCCCGCCCACATCGACCGCAATTTCGGTGGCGTGTTGATCGTCTGGGATCGGCTGTGTGGCACCCTGGCGGTAGAAGGTCCTGGGCCTATAACCCGCTTCGGCCTGGCGGGATTCGACGCCGACAGCTCCAATCCGATCGAGATCGTGACGCTTCAGTGGAGGGCGATGTTCACCCGTTGGCGGTCCCCCCGGGGCACGCCTCGGATCAGTTCAACCTGAGGCGGTCCCACCGCAACGACGGGGACGCCGAGCACGAAGCTGCATAAACCACGACGACGTAGCTCGGTTCATGCGCCCGCGTCGGCGTGAACTCCGAGAACAGTCGAAAGGTGATTACGTCAACAGCCAGACGCATCTTCGGCGGTCGGCGCTCAACCAGCCCGCGGTAGACGTAAGAGACGTGCGCCCTGTCCGGCGCGTGCGTTTGAGCCTGAAAGTCGAGGTTGCCGGGAAGGTCGGACGGAAACGCCTGGCCGGCACAGACTCCCGAACCGAACCGCCAGCCCACGATCCCCGGCGCGGGCCTCGTCGCCCAGACCGGGGCCACCGGCCCGACGCGCGAGGCGATGAGGAACTCGCGCAATTTCTCGTTGGCGGACGGCGCCTCGGGCAATCGGTCCCTCAGCACGCCCAGGATGACCTTGGACGCCAGGCTCACCAGCAGCGCAGCCCCGGCCGCCAGCCAGAATCTAGACGAGGAGTTCACGGCGAACGCACAGAGTCGCGCCGACCAAGCCGGCGAGCGTGAGGATCAGATTGAGGGCGACCCAACTCGCCGGCCCATGAACCAATTCGAACATGCTCATGTTGCGCGCCATCAGGCTTAGCCGGGCGTCGTTGAGCGCGACCACAAAAGCGAAGACGGCGCCCAGATAGAGCCATTCCAATGGCCGCGGCGCAGGGCGGAACGTCCGGACAATGGCCACGAACATCATCAGGGCGATGGAGGCGTTCTCGACTGATGTGCAAGCCTGAATGATGCTCATGTGCCGCCCGTCCAACATCAGGACCCGGTTGTCCTGAGCGGAAGTGTGGACAATCAGCGCGACGAGGTGCGCGTCCACGGCGGCGATCTGGGCGACGAAGAAGACCATCAGCAGCCGGCCCCACAACAGGTTTATGGTGATCGCCAGCAGCACCATGGCCGCCGCTTTCAGCCGGACGCTCGACGACCTGTCGAAGGTCAGCCACAGTCCCAGGCCGGTCGCCGCCGCAGAGCTCACCTCCCCGATCGGCGTCGCCGCCGCCAGAATACATGCGGCCCCGATCAGCCAGTCGGGGCGCCCTGCCGGCCTGGGATCGCTGGCTATAGCCAGGCGCACGCACAGCGCAAAGGAAAGCCAGAATGCCCAGCTGAAGCCCAGCCCACCGATCAAGCCGCCGACGAGATTTGTGCTCGCCGCGGCCACGACCGTCTTGGCGATCGCGTTGGCGATGAGGGCCACGATGCAGGCTGTGTAGACCTGATCCCGGGTGACGGCCGACATGTCAGACGTGCGTGACACGGTCATCCTCAGCCCGCGCCCTCGAGACTGGCCAGACGCGCGGCCTGGTCCTCGGCGATCAGGGGATCGATGACATCGTCGAGCGCCTCGCCCTCGATCACCCGCGGCAGGTTGTAGAGGGTCAGGTTGATGCGGTGGTCCGTCACCCGTCCTTGCGGGAAATTATAGGTGCGGATGCGCTCGGACCGATCGCCCGAGCCGACCTGGCTCTTGCGCGACTGCGAGCGCTCGAGGTCGAGGGCCTCACGCTTCTGGTCATAGAGCCTGGCCTTCAGGACCTTCAGCGCCCGGGCTCGGTTCTGGTGCTGAGATTTTTCCGAGCTGGTGACCACAATGC
>DASXMK010000011.1:0-4386 GCA_036495705.1 Caulobacteraceae bacterium
CCATGGGATCGTCGCCTGTTACCTGAGGCCAAGTTATTGAACTCTGGCGTCCTGTCCACGGCAGGCGACTGCGCTATGTTGCTTGGCGCCAATGCCCCACTTCCAGCACCTGTTCCTGGGCAGCCCTGCGTGGCTCCTCACCCTGGCCACCATCGGCCTTGTCCTGCACATCGGCGGCGGGACAGTGGGCATGGTCTCGGGGGCCGGCGCCCTGGCTTTTCCCAAGGGCGAGCCCCTGCACCGCCTGTTCGGCAAAATCTTCATCGCCGCCATGCTGACCAACGCGGTCATGGCCACTTCCCTGGCCTCGTTGCTGGTGTCCAGGGGCGTCACCGCGCAATGGTCCAATGTCTTCGGGGGCTTCGCCACCTTCTATCTGGTGACCACCGCCTGGGTGACCGTCCGCCGCGCACCGGGGACCGTTGGCCGATTCGAGATCGGCGCGCTCGTGTTCGCCCTGGGCCTGGCCGCGCTCTCTCTGTCGGGGCTGCTGAGACTCGCTGGCGGCGGCAAGCCCGATAATGACGTGCCGATCGCGGCCCCGATCGTGTTCGCGTTGGTCGCGGTCCTGGCCGCCGGGCTTGATCTCAAAGTCGTCCTTGGCGGCGGCATCGCCGGCGCGCCGCGCATCGCCCGTCATCTGTGGCGGATGTGCGCCGGCCTGTTCATCGCCTCCGGGTCGTTCTTTATCGGCCAGCAGCAGGTGATGCCGAAGTTCGTCCAGGGCTCTCCGGTCCTCCTCTTCCTGGGCTTAGCGCCGCTGCCGGTGCTGTTCTTCTGGCTGGGCCGGGTGCGCCTGACCAAGGCTTACAAGGCCGGCGCGACGACCGCCTGAAACGGCGCAAAAGGCCGCGTTGCAAAAAGCCGCTTGCCATAAGCATAGTGTTGTAGTTAACTATAACACAGCATCACAAGCTGGACCTGCATCATGACCAGCACCTTCAATCACCTGTTTCACGGCGCTCCGCCCTGGCTGATCGCGGCCGCGACCCTTGGGGTCATCATTCACGTCAGCGCCGGGCTGGTCGGCATCCTCGCCGGCGCGGCGGCCATCTCGGTGCGCAAGGGCGAGCGCCTGCATCGGTCGTTCGGCACGGTGTTCTTCGTCGCCATGCTGACCATGGCCGGCGCGGCTTCTGTGCTGGCGGTGGTGCTGGTGGCCAGGGGGGTCACGTCGCAGTGGGTCAATGTGTTCGCAGGCATCTTCACGCTCTACCTGGTAGGCACCGGGTGGGGCGCCGTGAAACGCAAGGCGGGAACTGTGGGCCGGCTTGAGGCCGGCGCGTTTGTCGCCGGCGTGGGCATCGCCGCGGTCGCCGTGTTCGGCATACTGCCTTTCGCTCTCGGCCCGGCCGGGCGCGAGGCGGACGTGCCGGCGGTGGCCCCGTTGATGTTCGCCGCCGTGGCCATGCTGGGCGCGGCCATGGACCTCAAGGTCATCCTGCATGGGGGAATTTCCGGGTCTCAGCGCCTCGCCCGTCACCTGTGGCGCATGTGCCTGGGCTGGTTTATCGCCACCGGCTCGTTCTTTCTTGGCCAGCAGAAGGACATGCCGGCCTTCCTGCACGGCTCGCCGATTCTCCTCATTCTCGCTATGGCCCCGCTGGCGCTCCTTCTGTTCTGGATGTTCCGGGTGCGCCTGACCAAGGTGTACAGGACCCACGCGGTGGCGGCTTAGATGGATCCCGACTGGAACGACAGACAGCCGATCTATCGCCAGCTGCGCGACCGGGTCGTGGCCATGATCCTCGACGGCGTGCTGGCCGAGGGCGACCCGCTGCCCTCGGTGAGAACGGTGGCCGCGGAATATCGCGTGAACCCGCTCACCGTCCTCAAGGGCTACCAGCAACTGGTCGATGAACAGCTTGTCGAAAAGAGGCGAGGTCTGGGCATGTTCATAAATTCCGGCGCCCGCGAATTGCTGTTGCGCGACGAGCGTCAGAGGTTCCTCAGCGACCAGTGGCCCACGATCGCCGCGACGATCCGGCGCCTGGGCCTCACATTGCCTGAGCTTCTGACCGGCCCGTCGGACCCCAAGGAGGAGGGCTGAACCATGGCCTGCATCGAAGCCCGCGGCCTGCGCAAGGCGTTCGGCTCCACCATCGCCGTGGATGGAATCGACCTCAAAGTCGAGGAAGGACGGATCCTTGGGCTTATCGGTCCCAATGGCGCGGGCAAGAGCACGGCTCTGAACGCCATCCTCGGCCTCACCTCGCATGAGGGGGAGTTGAGGGTGCTGGGCCGCGACCCGTTGACCCAGCGCGACCAGCTCATGACCGATGTCTGTTTCATCGCCGATGTCGCTGTGCTGCCGCGCTGGATCCGCGTCTCCGAGACGCTCGACTATGTGGCCGGCGTGCATCCCCGCTTCGATCGCGCCAAGGCCGAGAGTTTCCTGGCGCGCACGGCGATCAAGCGCCGGTCCAAGGTCCGGGAGCTGTCCAAGGGCATGGTCACCCAGCTGCATCTGGCCCTGGTCATGGCCATCGACGCCAAGTTGCTGATCCTGGACGAGCCGACCCTCGGTCTCGACATTCTGTTCCGCAAACAGTTCTACGACTCCTTGCTCAACGACTACTTCGACCGCAGCCGCACCATCGTGGTCACCACCCATCAGGTGGAGGAGGTGCAGAACATCCTCACCGACGTGATGTTCATCGACCGAGGCAAGATCGTCCTCACCTGCAGCATGGAGGACTTCGAGGCCCGCTACGTGGAGGTCATGACCGGGCCCGAGCACCTGGCGGCGGCCCGCGCCCTCAAGCCCATCCAGGAGCGCCAGGTGTTCGGCCGCAGCATCCTGCTGTTCGATTCCGTCGATCGCGGTCAGCTGGGAACGTTGGGCGAGCTGCGCACTCCGAGCCTGGCCGATCTTTTCGTGGCCGTGGTCGGCGCCCCGGGACCGGACGGGCCCGCCAAGACTCAAGGACTCGCCGCATGACTGCGCCCGACGACGCCATGGCCCCCGCTCCGGCGGCGCCCGCGGCCGCCACCCGGCCGTTTTACTGGTCCGTGCGCCGCGAGCTGTGGGAGAACCACTCGATCTTCATCGCGCCCCTGGTGGTCGCGGCCCTGTTCCTGTTCGGCTTCCTGATCAGCGCCCACTCCTTGCCGACGCGGGCGCAAGATTACTCGATGCTCGGCCCGGCGAAACAGGCTTCCCACCTGGCTCAGCCGTTCGAAATCCTGGCCATGATGCTGGTCGTCACCGGCCTGGTCGTCGCCGGCGTCTATTGCCTGGGCGCGCTGTACGGAGAACGTCGCGACCGCAGCATCCTGTTCTGGAAATCCCTGCCGGTGTCGAACCTGACCACGGTGCTCGCCAAGGCCGCGATCCCCATGGTGGTCCTGCCGGTGGTGGTGTTCGTCGTGACGGTCGCGGCCCATATCGTCGTGCTGCTGCTCAGCACCCTGATCCTGGCCGCCAACGGGCTGAGCGTGACCCCGCTGTGGACCACCGTCCCGCTCGTCCAGATGGAGCTGGTGTTGCTCTACGGGCTGTTCATGCTCGCCCTGTGGTACGCCCCCGTCTACGGCTGGCTGATCCTGGTTTCCGGTTGGGCGCGGCGCGCCACGTTCCTATGGGCCGTGCTGCCGCCGATCGGCCTCACCATCGTCGAGAAGATCGCCTTCGACAGTTCCTATATGTCCCATCTGTTCGGCAGCCGGCTTGCCGGCTTCGCGGCGGATGCATTCGACTTCGACGCGCCAGGCGGGGCCGGCGACCCGTTGCGCATGCTGACCCCGGGTCGATATTTCGCCAGTCCAGAACTGTGGCTGGGCCTGGCGGTGGCGGTGGCCTTCCTGGCCGCGGCCGTCTGGCTGCGCCGTCGGCGCGAACCGATCTGAGCGGGGTCAGGCCCCAAGCGCCGCTCGCACGCGTTCGGGAGAAAGCGGCAGGTCGCGGAACCGCGTCCCCGTCGCGTCGGCCACGGCGTTGGCGATGGCGGCGGCGGCCGGGCCCTGACCGGCCTCGCCGGTCCCCAGGAACGGCTCGCCAGGACGGTCGATCACCTGCACCTCGATGCGATCCGGGACATCCTCGAAGCGCAGGATGGGGTATCCGCTCCAGTCGAAACTGGTGCGGTGCAAAGTATCGAAGGTCGTGGCTTCCTGGGTGGTCCAGCTCAGCGACTGCACGATGGCCCCCTCGATCTGGTTGCGGATGCCGTCGGGGTTGACCGCCTCGCCGGAGTCGACTGCCGCCACCACCCGGCGCACCCGGATGCGGCCGCTTTCGCGCTCCACCTCGACCTCCATGGCGATGGAGCAATAGGCGGCGAGGTTCTTGTAGCGAGCGAAGGCGAAGCCGCAGCCTTTCTGCCGGCGGCTCCAGCCAAATACGTCGGCCGCGCGCTGGATGACCGCCCGGGCGCGCGTGTCCTG
>DASXMK010000012.1:0-4685 GCA_036495705.1 Caulobacteraceae bacterium
CACCACCTCGCGGGTGGGAATTTCGATGTGGTCGCTCTTCCATGAAAACTCGTCCTGCGCCCACATGCGCGGGATCATGTGCATGGCCTCTCGGACTTCATCGCGCGCGGTCTTGGGATCGACGCCGAAGGTCTCCCACTCCTTGCCGCCGGACTTGGCCAGACCCATCTCGAAGCGCCCGCCGGAGAGAATGTCGAGGGTGGCGCCGCGCTCGGCGACCTTGAGCGGATGGTTGATGCGAAACGGGGCCAAGACCCCGGCGTGGCCGACGCGCAAACGCTGCGTGGCCATGGCGATGGCTGTAAGCACCATCTCCGGCGCGGCGCTGTAACTGAATTGCGGGGCGCCGTGGTGCTCCACCTGCCACCAGATTTCGAAGCCGGCCTGGTCGCAGGCCCGGGCCTGGGCCAGGATCTCGGCGAACAGGCTCGCCTCGTCAGCCCCGTTCCACGGGAAGGCCCGCTGGATCTCACAGAAGATGTCGAACTTCATCGGCGGTTCCTCTTCGCTGACGGTGCATAACGCTTGTTATGTTTTCATTCAAGTGCGCGTTCGCTTCGGGGCCGTGCGCGAGGTCAGAACATGGCGATGGGATTGAGCGGCGAGCCGGTGCCGCCCTGGATGCGTAGAGGGGCCAGAGTGAGCAAGAACGTCCACAGGGCCTCAGCGACGCAAGTCGCGGCAAGCGCCTCCAGATCCAGGTTGTCCAAAAGGTGCAGGCCCATGAACACCAGCCCGATCATATGCACCGGCATCGGCCAGTCTGCTGCGACCGCGCCCGGGGGGATCGGGTCGTGGACGCCATCGCCGCCGAGGATCGCCACCTCGCGCTCGTGCAGCCAGCGCGCAACCTGAGGATCCAGCCCCGCCACCTTTTGATCATCCGTGCCCTGACGGCGGACATCGCGGCCTGTGCGGACGAGGACGATATCGCCAGTCCCGACCTCGACGCCTTGCGCCCTTTCGGTCCGTTCGAGTTCGTCGATGGTGATCCCGTGGCTGGGATCGATGAACTCGCAGGCCAAGGCGCGGGGCACGTCGAGCAGGACGCCGCGCCCGGCGACGCCGTCCTTGAGCGTCATGACGGTATTGGCCCGGGCCCCGGTGCTCTTCACCTGCGCGGCCGGCCGGCCGTTGTACATTCGCCCGCCCTGAAACACATGGCACAGGGCGTCGAGGTGGCTGGAGGCCATACCGTGAAAGGCGATGCCGATATAGTCGGTGGACACCTCCAGGCCAGGAACCTGTGGAATGCACGGATCGTCGCCGGCGATGACCATGTGGTGCTGGGCCGGCCAGGGATTCTCCGGCCCTGGCGCAACCGGAAAATCGCGCGACAGGCTCACGGTCTTGCCCAGGCTCACCAGAGCCGCGGCGGCGCGGGCGTGGCCCCGGGTCAGATGGTTGAGGGTTCCGCGTTCGTCCGCTTCGCCCCAGCGGCCCCAATTGCTGACGGAGTCGGCAAGGGCCTGCATCGCCTCGGCGGTCATGGCGAGGGTCACGCGCCGTCTTTCAGCAGCGTCTCGTTGGCCCGCGAATGCCTGACGCCCGGCTTCAGCTCGATGAGCTCTATGAGATTGCCGTTGGGATCGTAGCAGCAGCACGAGCCGACGAGGCCCAGGTCCTCCTCCGGCACGAATACATCGCGGCAGAACCTAACGCCCTTGGCCTTGAGTTCGGCGTAGGCGGCGTGGATGCCGCTGGTGCGGAAGGCGATGATCCGCGGCACGGTTTCGCTGGCCAAGGCTGGGTCAGGGAACTGCGCCGTCGGGGCCAGCCACTCGATGAGATCGATCATCGGCCCGTCCGGGTCGGCGGGCAGGACCATCAGCACGCCGCGGCCCTTGGCCCGCGTCATCCCGAAGATGGTGGCGACGAAATCCGGCCAATCGACCTTGCGCCGGTCGTTCAGCACTTTGAAGCCGAGCCGTTCGTAGAACGCCACCGACTCGTCCAGGTCCCGGACGTTGACCACCGTGTGGTAGAGGTTATCGAGTCTCCAGGCCGCGGGCATCTTTAACTGCTCCGTTCAGCCCCCGAAATTGACGGTGAAGCGCAAGCCATAGGTGCGCGGCGGGTAGTAGACGAAGTTGTCCGGTTCGAGCGCCCCCTGGCCGAGGGTGATGCTCTGCAGGCCGTCATTGGAGATGACATTGACGTTCTCGATGTTCTTGATGAACCCCTCGAGCTTGAAGCGCCCGTCGGGATTGACCCAGGTCAGATGCAGATCGGTCAGGTGATAGGCCTTCTGCGTCGAGGTGGGGTTGTTGTCGGGCAGGAACTGAACCCGGCCCGAGAAGAATGAATCCACCCGCGGGGTGATCGTGCCGATGGCGGTGTGGAAGGTGTATTCCGCCCCCAAGTCGACCGTATACGGCGGCGTTTGGTTGAGTTCATGGCCTTGGAAATTGCACAGCAGGGTCACCGGGTCGCATCCCGGGCCCGGGCCGCCAAAGCGGGTGTCGGTGGTGATGTAGCGCCCGTATTTGGCGTCGGTCAGAGTCACCGCCGCATTGAGGCGCAGGCCGGTGACCGGGACCACGGTCAGTTCCGTCTCCAGCCCGTTGACGAAGGTCGTGCCATTGACGTTGTTGATGCCCGACTCCGTCGAGCTCTGCACGAACACCTGCAGCCCTGAGATCGCCTCGCGATAGGCGGCGGCGTCAAACTGCACGCGATCGTCGAGGAAGCGCGATTTGAAACCGATCTCGCCCGACCACAGCGTCTCAGGTCCATAAACGTGGGCTAGGCCGACGATATTGCCGCCGGACAGATAGCCGCGTGAGATCGAGGCGTAGGTCATCAGCCGGTCGCTGACTTTGTAGTTGAGGCCGAACTTTCCGGTCACCTGGCCCCAGGCGGCGGAATAAGGGCCCTGGGTGATGGCGCACGGACCGCCGCACAGCACCGGAAGCTCATAGTCGAGGTAGTTGTAGCCGTACTTCTGGTCATGGGTGTAGCGCAGGCCGGCGGTGATGGTCAGCGGCACGTTCAGCGAAGTTTTGCCAAGATCGAAATCGACCTGACCGAACGGGGCCCAGGATTTGGTCTTGGTGACGCCATGGCTCAGGAAGGTGAATTCATCCACGCCGCCCGGGAACGGGAAGACGTCGTTGTAGCCGGTGTCCATGTAGCCGAAGTCTTCATAGTTGTCGGCGTAGAAATAGATGAAACCCGCCAGCCACTTGACCGGTGAAGGGCCGTCCCGCGAGGCGAGACGGAATTCCTGCGAGAACTGGGACTGGCGGAGGATCCAAGGCGCCCCGATGGCGATCGGCAGGTCTGATCCGTCGCCGTCGCTGTTCTGGCTGACGTGGCTGTGGCTCCACGCCGTCACCGAGGTGAACACCGCGAACGGCCACTGCCAGTTCACCGTGCCTGAGTAGAGATCCAGCCGATTCATGGCCGTATCCGGCGCGTCATGGCAGAAGACCCGCGGATTGAACTTGGCCGGATTGCTGAAGTCGCAGGCCGATCCCGCTGGAATGCCATTGGCGCCGCCGACGAACCGCGACGGCGTCTCCCACCAGGCGACATTGAACGCGGCCGGGTCGGCGCCCTGGCTGGTGCTGGCGAGCAGAAGGATATCGAGGTTAGGCCCGATGTCGATCTTCAGCTGGCCGCGCAACATCTTATAGTTCTCGGCGTCCTCGTTGTGAGTCGCCGTCGGCGCGGTGGAGAGGTTGGTTGAATAGCCGGAGTGGTTGGCGATGACGCCGGTCACGCGGCCCTCGATGGTGATGCCGTTGCCGGAGACCAGCGGTCCGCTGATGAAGCCGCGGAAGGTCTGCGCATCATAGTTGCCGTAGAGACCGTCGACCGAAGCCTGGAAGGTGTCGGTCGGCTTGTTGGTCACCACATTGACCGAGCCGCCGACCGAGTTGCGGCCGTACAGGGTCCCCTGAGGGCCGCGCAGGACTTCGATCCGGCTGACGTCATAGAACTCCGGATCGATGGCGGTGGTGCGTTGCAGGTAGACGCCGTCGACATTGTAGGCGACCGGCGAGTCGCCGCCGGGTGTGGTGTTCTGGCTGCCCACGCCGCGCATGGTGATGACATTCTCGCCGCCGGTGACGCCGGCCCCGAAGCGCAGGGACGGGACCCGTTGGCCAAGGTCGGCGAAACCGACAATCCCCGTCGAGTCCAGGCTGGCCCCCTGAATGGCGGTGATGGCGATCGGCACCTGCTGGACATCTTCGGCGCGCCGCTCGGCGGTCACCACGACCTCGCCGACCTCGGTGCTCGTGGTCGCGCTCAATGGGCGGAGCGATTGTTGTTGGGCCTGCTGCGCGCTGGCCAGGTTCGGGAGGGCCAGCAGGCCGAGGGCCGCTCCGGCGAGCAGCAAAGATTGAGTGCGCACGTGTGGAATCCTCCCCATGTGGAGCCCCTCACGACGCGCCGGCCCAGCCGAACACAGTCAGGCTCGCATTGACTCAATGCATAACACCCGTTCGGTAAAACGGGAAACGCAAATCGCGCCCTTGCATATCAATGTTATGTTTTGAAGCGGCGGTCGCGCGGGCGTCAGCGACCGGCGACGGCGGCGAGGCCGGAGCCTGTGGAACGGGATCCGTTGCCGGCGTGACCGGCCACCATCAGCCCGATCCAGTTGTCGATGATTTCCCGCTGACGCGGCGCGGCGATGCGGCCGGTGCCGAGCAGGACCTGGATGCTAATGCCATCCA
>DASXMK010000013.1:0-5382 GCA_036495705.1 Caulobacteraceae bacterium
ATCAGATCGGCGATCGCCTCGGCCGTGGCGCGCACCCCGTGTCGATCGGCCTCGGCGGCGATCTGGCTCAGCATGTAGACCAACGAAAGGACGCGGCCCTGTAGTCGCTCGTCCGATGTTCCCCCTTCGAGGGCGTCAATCTTCTCTTTGGTTTCGGCCGGAAGCAGGCCGGCGTTGGCGATCTCGCTGGCGACCTGATCGTAGAGAAAGTCGGCCGGGACCGCGTAGCCAAGGGGTTTATCGCCATAGGCTCTGGCCGCCTCTAGGGTCGAAGCCAGGCGACTGCGGAGTGTGCTCCCCAATCGGGTCGGATCGAGCGCGCGCATGATCTCGACCCAGAGGCGCCTGCGCGCGGGCAGGATCGGCCAATCGAGAACGGAGGCATCGCTGTCAGCGACACTGTGGGCGAGCTTCGAACCCGATAGCTGGCGGCTGATCTCCCCGGCATTGGCGTCCAGCATCGCTCGCAATGCCGGAACCGCCTCGGGCTTCTTGAGGAGGATCGTCCGCCGGATCACTTGGTCGATGTCAGCGGCGCTCAGGGATACCTGAATGCTGAACCGTCCCATCAGCTTCTGCAGGTCAGGTAGGTCCCCGAGCGCCTCTTGGCCGGTCGCGACCAGGAGAAGCTTGCCCTTGAACCGTGACGACAGATGTTCGGCGGTCGCCTGGATCTTCAGGGTCATAGCCGGGTCCTGTTTGATGAATTGCTGCACCTCATCGAGGACGATCAGGGTCAGCGGAAGCTCCGTGCGTCCCAACAGCAAGGCCTGCGCCGCCATCGTCTCGAGTTCATCAACCGTGACCGGCGGCGGTTCCGGGAACTGGCTGGCCAGCAGCTTGCGCAAGTCAGCCGCGCTTGTCGCCAGGTCCGGCTTGAGATTGAACAACGCCGGCGTGAAGCGTGGCGACAGGACGAAGCTCGTGATGTCACGCTCGAAGGTCTCGCCCAGCGCGGCGCGCATGTCGGGCAGAATCCCCAGGTCGTCCAGCCAGAGGGCCACCTTTGCTGCCCGCACATCTGTGGGCAGGCCAGTGGCGCGCAGTATAATCTGCAAAGTCGCTGCTGCCGGATCGTCGGGACCGGTTCCCAAGGTATCGCCGGCCGCTAGCATGCCGCCGGATCGCCGCCCTTTGGTGCGGAGTTCGGTGAGGGCGGCGCGCAATGGGCCGGGAATGTCGCGGATGAGTCCGTCGGCCCTCGCGCCATCGTCGAACTCGAGGTTCGTCCAGAGCGCGCCAAGCATCTTCGCCAGGTGCGACTTGCCCGAACCGTAAAAGCCGGAAATCCAGGCGGCTGGCACATCGCCCTTAGCGCCGAGGAACCCCTCGATAATGCGCGTCAATCCCGCTCCATAGGCGCCGTCGCAGACAAACGTCTGCAACTCGCCGCGCAGGGTCGCCATATCGTCTCTTGCGGGCGGCAGGCGCGCCTTGGCAACGCCTTGGTTGGCGATATGGAGCTGCGCCGGATCGGTGGCGAATGTGTCCTTATTGAGCACTGAGCCCTCACAACGGGTCGGGGGGAATTGGGACGGCGTGGTAGTTCCAGCCGTTGCGCGCATCCAGCAGGCGATACATGCCGCTGGCGTGACGGCCGGGGAAGACCATCAGCAGTCGGCCGTTGATGGCGTGAACGACCCTATCGAGGACACGAGACACACCGGCCAGGCCGAACAGCGATCCGCATCCTTGGACAGCGAGCACGTCCTGATCGGAACCTCGATTGAGCTCCGCGGCAATGGTCTGCGCCACCGCCCCCTCATATTCGGGTAGCAGGCCGCGTAGTTCCTCCGGATGGGAAAGGAGTGGCTCGAACATTTCGTTGCCCGCCACCCAGCGCCCGAAGTGCGGACCTAGATCAATCGATGTCCAGCCGTGACCGGCCTGGCGAGTGGCCGTTTCGAACTCGCCGATCCGGCCGGTGATGCGAAGGTGCATGGCCGGCGCATGCCACAGCATCCATACCCGAGCCGAGGGCGGCGCGTTGGGCCGCCAGGGCAGGCGAACCTGCCTTCGGTAGGCGACGAGAATCTCATCAAAGCTATGCAAGCGCGAACTCCGGCCCGACCTTCGCGTGCAGCGGCTCGACTACCACTTCGACCACATCCCCCGCCGCGCGCACGCGGACAAGGCCCTCGCTTTCTGCCCGCCGCAGCAATGATAGCCTCTCGCTTGCCGCGACATCGAGCACATCCAGCCATGGCGACGCGATCAGCGCCGGGCCGCCGAAGCCGGCGAGGGAAGCCAGATAGGCCGCATAGGCGGCCGCTGCTGGCGTTGGCCTTGCCCGCGTGCGCTGCTTCTTCACTTTTCCGGTGAGATGGCCACTTTGGGTCCATGTCGAAGCGCAATTCTGCGACAGGCTCTTCAGCATAGCTGGTGTGAAGCGGCCCATGTGCAAACGTGCAAGAGTCTCCGCGATTTCACCTGCGCTCACACGCTGGCCGAGCGGCGCTCCCAGGACCGGGTGGCAGCTGTCGCGTAACAGGGGGTCGCGGGCAAGAGCGCAGAGCAGCCCTATGATGGGACGGCCGTCGGCTTCCAAAGGCCACACCACACGAAGTGCATCGGTGACCTCGGAATGCGCTCCTAGTCCGTAAAGACTTCGCAGATGCCGAAGCGAGCCACTTCTGGCGGCCGCCGTCGATTTTCCGAGTGCATTGGCCTCCAGCACTAGGCAGCGGAGGTGCTCAAGGTCTCGCGGTTCGGCGGCTAGCGCCCTGCTCAATTCGCCGAGCATCATCGTCTTGGCCTGGTGCGAGCCGCCCCCGCCAAGGCGAAAGCCCCGAGCAAGAAACTCGCGGTCGCCGACCCCGACCCTGAACCACGCCCCGACCGTCACCCTCTCCGATCCAACACTGTGCAGCGCCCCGCGCGCTGGCGTTGATCAACCAAACAGGCGGGGTTGTCGAGCGAACTGAATTCAAAGAGCCTCGAGGAGAGGATGACGTCTATCCAATCCGCCCGGCTAGGTCCGCCTTGGGACGACATCGTATTTCCAACGGTAGGACGAATAGAGAAACTGGCCACCGCCTTCGCGGTCGGTAAGCTTGGCCCAAATTCGAAATCGTGTGCCAACAGGATATCGATCGGTGTCGCTCAGCGATTTAGAGCACTCTACCCGAAGGTCGGTCGAATATGGGCCGCCCGGCGCTGGGCGGACGTGAACTCCGCCGTGAAGACCGCTCGTTCGATCGGCGATGAAGCTCTCGACCTCGACCCATTCGTAACCCTCTAAAGGCATAGCCATTGCTCATCCCCTCCGCGTCAGCTCTCTCCTCCTACGCCAATTCACGCGGGATGAGCCATCAACTGGCGACCGCGCGCAAGGCAAGCTAGGCTTCGCCGTGACCACGAGAGGGGGAGATCAATCGTGAATTACACTCCTCTCCTCCTCGCCCTCACCCTCGTCGCCGCCCCCACCCTCGCCCAGACCGTGCGCACCGAAGGCGGCGTTCTGCGCGGAACCACCACCGCCGATGGCTTGGCGGTCTACAAAGCCATTCCCTTCGCCGCCCCGCCGGTGGGCGCCCTGCGCTGGCGCCCGCCCGCGCCCGCGGCGCCCTGGGCCGGGGTGCGCGCCGCCGACGCCTTCGCCCCGGCGTGCATGCAGGTCTCCGCCGCCTATCTCGATTTCGGCATTCCGGCGCTGCCGGTCAGCGAGGACTGCCTCTATCTCAATGTGTGGACGCCGGCGAAGACCAAGGCCGAGCGCCTGCCGGTGATGGTGTGGATCCAGGGCGGCGCCTTCGTGAGCGGCGGCGCGGCGATTCCGCTCTATAGCGGCGAGCACCTGGCCCGCCGGGGCGTGGTGGTGGTCAGCCTGGCCTATCGCTTGGGCGCGTTCGGCCTGCTGGCCAGCCCGGAGCTCTCGGCCGAGGAGCGCGGGGCTTCGGGAAATTGGGGCCTGATGGACCAGGTCGCGGCCCTGAAGTGGGTGAAGCGCAACATCGCCGCCTTTGGGGGCGATCCTCATCGGGTGACGGTGTTCGGCGAATCGGCCGGGGCGATCGCGGTCAGCATGCTGGCCGCCTCGCCGGCGGCGCGGGGCCTCTTCCAGAGGGCGATCAGCCAAAGCGGCGGCTCGTTCGCGCCGCCCAAGCGGGACAAGGAAGGCGGCACGAATGTCTTGCCGCTACGGGTGGCGGAGGCGCGCGGCGCGGCGTTCCTTAAAAGTCTAGGCGCGGCGGACCTGGCCGCGGCGCGGAGAGTCCCGGCCGAGGCGGTGCTGAAGGCGGCTGAAAAGCAGGCTGGGGGCGAGTTTTGGCCGACGATCGACGGGCGGGTGATCGTGGGCGACCAATACCGGCTGTATGAGGCGGGCAAGTATAACGTGACGCCGGTGTTGATCGGGACCAACGCCGACGAGGGGGCGCTGTTCGTGCCGGCGGTCAAGGCGGCCGATTATCAGGCCCGGGTGCGCGCCGGCTTTGGCGACTGGGCGGATCGGATATTGGCCGCCTATCCGGGGGCGACGGATGCCCAGGCATTGCGCTCGGAGCGCGACCTGTTCCGCGAGACGGCGTTCGCCTGGCACACCTGGGCCTGGGCGCGGCTGCAGGCCCAAAGAACGTCTAGTTCCGGGCGCGGAGCGGTGTTCATCTATGATTTCGCCCATCGCCCGCCCTATCCCAACCCGGCCTTCACCCACGACTGGGGCGCGGCCCACGCAGCGGAGATCCCCTATGTGTTCGGCACGTTCGAGGCGCAGCCGTTCATGGCCGCGGCGGGGGCGGCGGACCGGGCGCTGTCGGATCAGATGCAGGCTTATTGGGTGAATTTCGCCCGCACCGGCGATCCCAACGGGCCGGGGCTGCCGAGGTGGCCGGCCTATACGGCCGCGGCGCCGGAGGAGATGCATTTCGATGGGGAGTTGAAGGCCGGGCCGGTGAGCAACCTCGATAAGCTCAAGGTGATCGACGGCTATTACGCGTGGTTGAGGGGCCAAGGACGAAGGGGGGAAGTAGCTGACCCCCCTCCCGGCCTATCGGCCGTACTCCCCCCAGCGGGGGGAGAGAACGCCGGCGCCTCTCCTCCCCCACAGGGGGAGGGGGACCGCGAAGCGGTGGAGGGGGCCAGCGCCGCATTGAACCGCAGAGACGCAGAGGCGCAGAGGACGCAGAGTTCTGCTCGTCCGCCCCCTCACTCTACCGTCATGGCCGACCGATCTCCCCCTGCGTAGCGGGGGGAGGGCCGGCCGAACGGCCGGGAGGGGGGCGGCAACCGCACAGCACTGCAACCGCCCCCTCCACCCCTTCGGGGTCCCCCTCCCCCGTAAACGGGGGAGGATCAGTGAGTAGCCGTGTCCTGCGATTCATAGGTCCTGGCTCTAATCAAACAGGCCGTACTCCGCGTCCACCACCTCGCCGGTGTCGAGGT
>DASXMK010000014.1:0-4094 GCA_036495705.1 Caulobacteraceae bacterium
GGCCGGGACGATGGCCGGGGACGGGGTTCCCACCACCTGCGCGCCGCCCTCGAAAGCGATCGTGTGCACGCGGCTGTAGCGGCGCTTGAGGAACTCCTCCGCCGTGGCCTCCAGGGTCCAGGTGACGGTGGCGTGATGCCCGCTCATCAGAACGCCTCCGCCGACAGCGCCATCACCGGGGCGGCGCCGGTCTTGAGCTTGCTCAAATAGGCGCCGGCCTCGGGCAGCACCCGGGCGATGAAATAGCGTCCGACGGTGAGCCTGTCGGCAAACCACGGATCGGCATCCCCGGCGGCGATGCGCTTAGCCGCCGCCCTGGCCATCAGCGCCCACATATAGCTCAGGCCCGTGAGAGCGAAGAGGCGCAGGTAGTCGGCCGAAGCGGCGGCGGCGTTGTCGGGATTGGCCAGGCCGTTCTGCATCAGCCACAAGGTGGCGTCCTGCAATTGCGCCTTCACCCCGGCCAGGGCCTGGGTGAATTCCGCTTGGTCCTCCCCCGCGGCCTCAACGAAAGCGTCGATCTCGGCGAAGAAGCGGGTGATCGCGCGCCCGCCGTTGGCGGCCAGCTTGCGGCCCACAAGATCGAGGGCCTGGATGCCGTTGGTCCCCTCGTAGATCATGGTGATGCGGCTATCGCGCAGGCGCTGGCTGGCGGTCAGGTGCTCGGTGAACCCGGCGCCGCCCTGGACCTGCAGGGCGTCGGAGCAGATGGCGAAGCCGCGCTCGGTAAGGAAGCTTTTGAGCACCGGGGTCATCAGGCCCATGTAGTCGGCGCTCGCCTGGCGCTGGTCTTCGTCCGGGTGCAGGCGCGCGAGGTCGCCATGCAGGCCGGTCCACAGCAGGAAAGCGCGACCGGCCTCCAGGACCGCGCGGCTATCCATCAGCATACGGCGCACGTCCGGATGGACGAGGATCGGGTCCGCCGGGCCGTCGGCGTTGACCGGACCGGTCAGCGCGCGGCCCTGCAGGCGCTCGCGGGCGAAGTCGGCGCCCGCCTGATAGGCCGCCTCGGCCTGGGCCAGGCCCTGCAGGCCAACGCCGAGACGGGCCTCGTTCATCATCACGAACATCAGGGCGAGGCCGCGGTTCTCCTCGCCCACCAGCCAGCCGGCGGCGCCCTCATAGACCATGACGCAGGTGGCGTTGCCGTGGATGCCCATCTTCTCTTCCAGGCCGGCGCAGCTGAGCGCATTGCGCGCCCCCGGCCGCCCGTCAGCGTCGGGCAGGAACTTGGGGACGATGAACAGGCTGATGCCGCGGGTCCCGGCCGGGGCCCCCTCGATGCGGGCCAGCACCAGATGGACGATGTTGGGCGCCAGGTCATGCTCGCCGCCGCTGATCCAGATCTTCTGGCCGCTGATCTTGTAGCCGCCGTCGCCGGCGGGGACCGCCTTGGTGCGCAGAAGGCCGAGATCGGTGCCGCACTGCGGCTCGGTGAGGTTCATGGTCCCGCACCATTCGCCGGAGGCGAGTTTGGGCAGATAGAGGGCTTTCTGGGCGTCCGAGCCGCCGTGCTCGATGGCCGAATAGGCCCCGTGGGTCAGGCCGGGATACATGGCGAAGGCCATGTTGGCCGCCGAGCTCATCTCGCTGAAGGCCAGGTTGACCACGCCCGGCAGGCCCTGGCCGCCCCAGGCCGTATCGGCCCCCAGTCCCGGCCAGCCGCCGGCCACGAGGGCGTCATAGGCGGCTTTGAACCCCGGCGGCGTGGCCACCGAACCGTCGTCCGACCAGCGGCAACCGTGCTTGTCGCCGACCGCATTCAGCGGCGCGAGGACCTCGACCGAGAACCTGGCGGCCTCGTCGAGGATCTGTTCGACGACGTCCAGCGAGGCGTCGGCGAAGCCTGGAAGGGCCTTGTGCTGCTCGATCGCCAGCACGTCGCGCAACAGGAACAGATGTTCGCGGACCGGCGGCCGGTAGGTCATGGCCGGGCCGGGTTAGTGGGCGAGGGCGCGGAAACGCTCCCGCGCCGAAGCGGCCGGCTCAGGCGCCGCCGGAGCCTCGGCCGGCAGCAGGTCCGGGCGCACCTTGGCCAGCTGCGCCTCCAGCCGGGCGCACGCCTCGCGCAGCTCCTCGATCGAATGGTCGACGTCCTCGCGCTGCCGCTCCAGGGCGACGATGCGCTGGCGGAATTTGGCCAGCGCCAGGGCGTTCTGCGTCGCCCCGCCGTCGTGCTTGTCGTAGAGCTCGAGGATCTCGCGGATCTCGGCCAGGGCCAGACCCACGCGCTTGCCACGCAGGATCAGCTTCAGGCGGGCGCGATCGCGATAGGAATAGATGCGGTTGAGCCCTTGCCGGGCGGGCGCCAGCAAGCCTTTGTCTTCGTAGAAGCGCAGGGCGCGGGCGGTGCAGCCGAACTCAACGCACAGCTGACGGATGGTGAACGTCCGCTCCGGACGGCGAAGCTCCATGGGCATGTCGGGTGTCACTCCTTTACCGCGACCGGCCTAACGCGGCATTACGTGGACGTCAACGTAAAGCCAGGTCACGTTTTCAACGGCCGGCGCTCACGCTAGATTGAAGCCCTGTCGGAGCCCTATCGACGCCCCATGGAGGCCTCATGATTCGCTTCATCCTTCACGCCCTGGCCACCGCCGTGGGGTTCTGGATCGCCTCGAAGATCGTGCCCCACGTGCACGTGACCACCACCGTGGCCCTTATCGAGGGTGGGCTGGTGCTAGGGGTGATGAACGCCTTGGTGCGGCCGATACTGGTCATCCTGACCCTGCCGCTGACCATCGTCACCCTCGGCCTGTTCCTGCTGGTGATCAACGCCATCACCGTGTGGCTGGTGACCGTGTTCATCCACGGCATCCAGATCCACGGTTTCGTGGCCCTGATCCTCACGGTCATCGTGCTCGGCCTGACCAGCTGGGTGGCCAGCGGCCTGATCAACCAGATCACCGACCGCGACCGATAGCCGACCTTCCCTCTTTGGGAGGGGCAGAGGGTGTGGTATTTCCCACACCATGACAAAGCGGTTCTATCCGGCCGTGCTGGAGCGCGATCCGAGCGGTGTGTTCGGCCTGTGGTTCCCGGATTTCCCCGGGGCGGTGGCCGGCGGACACACCCAGGAGGAAGCCGTGGCCCGCGGGCAGGCGGCGCTCGAGCGGGCCATGCAGGCGGTGGCCGAGCGCGAGCTGCCTCTGCCCGCCCCGACCGCCTTCGAGGCCATCCGCCCGCCGAAGGGCGCTGATGTCGTGACCATCCTGGCCTTGGCCGCCACCCCGCCCGATCCCTCCGAGCGGGTGAACATCTATCTGCCCAAGAGCGTCATCGAGCGCGCCGACGACCTGGCCGCATCCTGGGGCGTCAGCCGTTCGAGCCTGTTCGGCCTGGCGCTCACCCGGCTGATGGCCACCAGCCCCTGGGCCGGGATGCCGCCGGAGGCCATACAGACAAAGAAAAAGGGGCGGGCCCGGTAAGGGACCCGCCCCTCTCTTAAGAGAGTGCGTGGACGATCGGACTTAGAAGTCCATGTCGCCCATGCCGCCCATGCCGCCCGGCATGCCGCCGGCGCCGCCGCCATTGGCCGGCTTCTTGGGCGCTTCGACGACCGCGGCCTCGGTGGTGATCATCAGGCCGGCCACTGACGCGGCGTCCTGAAGGGCCGTGCGCACGACCTTGGCCGGATCGACGATGCCGGCGTGGATCATGTCGACGTATTTGTCGGTCTGAGCGTCGAAGCCGTAGGTTTCCGACTTGTTGTCGAGCACCTTGCCGACCACGATCGAGCCTTCAACACCGGCGTTCTCGGCGATCTGGCGGATCGGGGCCTGCAGGGCGCGACGGACGATGGCGATGCCGGCGTCCTGATCGGGGTTTTCGCCCTTCAGGCCATCGAGCGCCTTGCCGGCCTTTAAGAGGGCCACGCCGCCGCCGGCGACGAGGCCTTCCTCGACCGCCGCCCGGGTGGCGTTGAGGGCGTCGTCGACGCGGTCCTTCTTCTCCTTCACCTCGACTTCCGTCGAGCCGCCGACGCGGACCACCGCGACCCCGCCAGCCAGCTTGGCCAGACGCTCCTGCAGCTTTTCCTTGTCGTAGTCGGAGGTGGTTTCCTCGATCTGCGCCTTGATTTGGCCGATGCGGGC
>DASXMK010000015.1:0-4263 GCA_036495705.1 Caulobacteraceae bacterium
AGGCTGATTTCCGGCCAGTGGACCGGAACCATGAACCTCACCGAGCCGCAGGCCGGCTCGGATCTCGGGGCCCTGACCATGCGGGCCGAGAGCGATGGGACCGACGGCTGGCTGCTCACCGGCCAGAAGATCTTCATCACCTGGGGCGATCACGATGTCGCCGACAACATCGTCCACCTGGTCCTGGCGCGGCTGCCAGACGCCCCGCCGGGCTCGCGCGGGCTGACCCTGTTCCTGGCCCCCAAGCGCATGGTGTCCGAGGACGGCAAGCTCGGCGAGGCCAACGCCGTGCGCCCGGTCAGCGTCGAGCACAAGCTTGGTATCCACGCCTCGCCCACCTGCGTGATGGCCTATGAGGGGGCCAGGGCCGAAATGGTCGGGGCGCCGAACCAGGGCCTGGCCAATATGTTCGTGATGATGAACGCCGCCCGCCTGCAGGTGGGCGTTCAGGGGGTAGGGCTGGCCGAGCGCGCCTATCAGCAGGCCCTGGCCTTTTCCCTGGAACGCACCCAGGGCCGCTCAGCCTGGACCGGGACCCTGCCTTCGCGGCTGTTCGACCACCCGGACGTGCGCCGCACCCTGATGCTGGTCAAGGCCAGGATCGAGGCGGCCCGGGCGATTTGCCTGGCGACGGCGGTGGCCAGCGACGTCGCCCACCTGACGGGCAATCCGGTGGACCGCGACGCCGCTCGCCTGCGCGAGGAAATCCTGACGCCAATCGCCAAGGCCTGGTCCACCGACATGGCGGTGGAGGCGGCGTCCATGTGCCTGCAGATCCACGGCGGCATGGGCTTCATCGAAGAGACCGGCGCGGCCCAATACTACCGCGACGCCCGCATCCTGCCGATCTACGAAGGGGCCAACGGCATCCAGGCCATCGACCTGATGGGCCGTAAGCTGGCGCTCGGCAAAGGCGCGGCGGTGCGCGAACTGGTCAGCGACATCGTGCCCACGGCGGCGGAGCTGAAGAGCGCCGACGACGGCTGGCTACACACTATCGGCTCGCAGCTCGAGGCCGGGCTGGCGGCGGCCCAGGCGGCCAGCGGCTGGCTGATCGAGCGTCGTGGCCACGCCCAGCCGGACGCCCTGGCCGGGGCCACGCCCTATCTTCGTTTGCTCGGCGACGTCGTCGGCGGCTGGATGCTGGGGCGGCAGGCCCTGGCGGCCTCGAAAAACATCGCCGCCGGCGTCGGCGACACCGCCTATTGGCGCACGCGCATCGGCCTCGCCCGCGTCTACGCCCAGCAAGTGCTGGCCCAGGCCCCCGGCCACGCCCAGGCGGTCACCCAGGGGGCGGTCGACCTGTTCAGGGCGACGCCGGAATCGCTCGGCGCCTGAGGAGCCGATCAGCCGGCGTTCCTCAAGCCCGCGGCGATGCCGTTGATGGTCAAGTGGATGCCTTCGCGGACCAGTTCGTTGTCGTCCCCGGCGCGCCGGCGGCGGATCAGCTCGATCTGCAGGTGGTTCAGCGGGTCGATGTAGGGAAGGCGCGAGCGGATGATCGCGGCCAGCACCGGATTGTCCTCCAGCAGGCGGGTCTTGCCGGTGATGGCCAGAAGCGCGTCGATGGTGCGGTCCCATTCGGCGCGGATGCGCCCGAACACCGCGTCGGCCAGGGCGCGGTCGTCCACCAGTTCGGCATAGCGGCCGGCGATGGCGAGGTCGCCCTTGGCCAGGACCATTTCCATATTGGCCAGCATCGAGACGAAGAACGGCCAGTCCTCGCGCAGCTCCTTCAACTGCGACACCGGCACGCCGCCGTTCGCGATCGCCGAGCCGAAGCCATACCAGCCCGGTAGCATCGCCCGCGACTGTGACCACGAGAACACCCACGGGATCGCCCTCAGGCTCTGGATGGTCCGGGTGGATGATCGGGATGTCGGGCGGCTGCCGATGTTGAGGTCGGCGATCTCGCCGATCGGGGTGGCGGCGAAGAAATAGTCGGCGAAACCGGGGGTGTCGTAGACCAGGGCGCGATAGGCCCCCATGGCTTCCCTGGCCAGTACGTCCATGATTGCGCTTCGCGGCCCGGCTTCCTCGGCTCCGGTCCGCAGCGAGGCCAGGACGGTGCCGGCCACCAGGGTCTCCAGGCTTTGGGTGGCGAGGTCAGGATCGGCGTATTTGTTGGCCACCACCTCGCCCTGTTCAGTGACGCGAATGCGGCCGTTGACGGTTCCGGGCGGCTGGGCCAGCAGAGCCTCGAAGCTAGAGCCGCCGCCGCGGCCGACCGCTCCGCCCCGGCCGTGGAAGAGCTGCAAGGTCAGCCCCGCCTCGCGCGCGGTCTGGGCCAGGGCCCGGGAGGTTTCGTGCAGCACCCAGGTGGAGGTCAGATAGCTGCCGTCCTTGTTGGAGTCGGAATAGCCAATCATCACTTCTTGGCTGCCTTCGCGGCGGAGAAGCTCGCCGATCAACGGCAGGGCAAAGTAGGTGGACAGGGTTGCCGGGGCGGCGGTGAGGTCGGCGATGGTCTCGAATAGCGGCTCGGCGAGCACCGCGGCGCGCGGAGGCGGCCCGGGCGCAAAGAGGCCGACCTCCTTCAACAGGACGTAAACTTCCAGCAGGTCTGACACTGAAGTGGTGTTCGAGACGATGTAGGCGCGGATGGCGTCCTCACCGTAGAGCCGCTTCACGCGCGCAGCCTCGCCGAGCACGGCGTATTCGAGCCGGGTTTCCTCGCTGTAGGCGACAAAAGGCGAATATAGCAGCCGCCCGTGAACGAGTTCGCCTAGCAGCAGCTCGCAGCGCGCCGCCTCGTCCAGCGTCTCGTAGTCGGCGGCCACGCCGGCCTTGGCCAATAGCTCCGCCAGCACCCGCGCATGGACGGAGGAGTTCTGCCGCATGTCGAGGGTGGCCAGGTGGAAACCGAAGCAGTCGACAGCGCGGATCAGATCGGGCAACGGACCGCGCGCAAACGCCGGCCCGTGATGGATGAGGAGCGAGTCCAGCACCGCCTGCAGATCGGCCCTGAGCGCCGCCGGCCCGTCATAGGCCTCGCCGGCGACGGGCGAGGGCCTCGGCGGCGCCTCATCGGTGAGCAGCGGATAGGCGGCCGCCAGGCGCGCATAGATGCCCGTCAACGCCTGCCGGTATGGCTCATCCGCCCGGTGCGGGGACGGGTCGTGCGCCGCCGCCGCCAGTGCGGCCAGCTGCGGGCTGATTTCTCCCAAGCCGGCGGAAATAGAGAGCTCTGCTCCCAGGCGATGGATGGCCTCGAGGTAGAACCGCAGCGCGGCTCGCGACTGCCGGCGCAGAGCCCAGCGCATCACTTCGGCGGTCACGTTGGGATTGCCGTCGCGATCTCCGCCCACCCATGAGCCAACGGTGAGGAACGTCGGCGGGGCCGCGCCCAAGGTCTCCCGCCACTGGGCGTAGAGCGCCGGCAGGGCGGTCAGGAAGCTGCGCTCGAAATAGGAGACCGCGTTCTCGATCTCGTCGGCGACCCCGATGCGCACGCCGCGCAGCAGTCGCGTGCGCCAAAAGATCGAAACCTCGCGCATCAGGGTCTCGTCGACGGCGGCGCGCTCGGGATCTCCGGCGGCGGCTTCATGGGCCTCTAGAGCCGCGGCGATGGCCATCTGCCGGTCGAGCACGCTCTTGCGCCGTACTTCGCTGGGATGGGCGGTGATCACCGGGGCGATGAATGCGCCGGCGAGCAGCCGCGTGACCTTGGTCTCGTCCTCACCTTCAGCGTCGAGCGCCTCGAGCGCGCCGGCCAGGGTGTCCGGTCTGACTCCCTCGCCCCGCTCACGACCGCGCTGCAGTTGATCCTCGGCGATGTTGGTGATCTGCAGGAAGCAGGCGAAAGAGTGGGCGAAGCGCACCGCCTCGTCGAGGCTAAGGCGGCCCAGCCGGTCGGCGAGGGCGGCGGCCGCCTCTGTCCCACCCTGGCGATGAAAGGCCACCGAGGCCCGGCGGATATCCTCGATCTGGTCGAACACGGCCTGGCCGTCCTGAGCGCGGATGACATCGCCGAGCACCCGGCCCAGAAAGCGGATCCTGGACTGCAGCTGATGATGCGGATCGGTCATCCGGGCGAAGTCGGCCGCAATCGCCTCACCGGGACCTGGTCACCTCGCGCGGGACCGGCTCGCGCCGGCTCGCCGCGTAGGCGAGCAGGAAGCCCGCGACCACATCCAGGAGCACCATCAGGGTGATCAGGAAGAAGGTCGAGGTGGCGAAGGCGGCCGCCAGCAGCATCTCCGCCAGGCATCCCACGAACAAGGCGATGGATAGGGCATGGTTCACGATCGCGATGCGCCGGTC
>DASXMK010000016.1:0-3437 GCA_036495705.1 Caulobacteraceae bacterium
CACGGCTGGCGGCCGACCTCGGCCACCGTCCAGCCGGCGATCACGGCGATGAATCCCGACGGCCCCATGGCCACGGCCGCGCGCAGGAACAGGGGCGAGCGCTCCGGCCCTCCAGTGAACCACAGCCACGCGCCCCAAAGCCCAAGACCGATCATGGCCAGGCCCAGGCCGACCATGACCCGGAAGGCCCAGAAAACCACGCCTACTGGCGGACGGTCAGCGGGGGCGAAATCCTTAAGGCCAGTGACAGTGGCGTTGGCGTCGCCGGCCGTGATCAGGCTGCCCAGGCGCGGAATCGACACTGCGAAGCGGTTGGCGGCGATCTTCCGGTCCGGCCAGGCGACGATGTGGAAGGCCTGTCCGGATTTGGTGTCCCAGAAGGCCTCGATGGCGGCCAGCTTCGATGGCTGGCGATGCAGCACCTGCTTGCCGGCGTAGTCGCCAACCGCGAGTTGAAGCGGGGCTGTGATCGCAATCATGCCGATGGCCATGCGCAGGGCCAGCCGGCTCTCGCCCTGGCGGTTGTCCTTCATCAGGATGAAGGCGCTGGCGGCGCCGACGGCGAGGGCAGTCACCAGATAGGCCGCCAGCACCATGTGGGCGAAACGCTCCGGGAATGAAGGCGAGAAGATCGCCGTCAGCCAGTTGACAGCGATCAGCCGGCTGTCCGCGCCGATGGCGTAACCGGCCGGGGTCTGCATGAAGCTGTTGGCGGCGATGATCCAGAAGGCGGAGATCAGGGTGCCAACGGCCACCAGGCAGGTGGCGAGGAAATGCAGGCCCGGTCCGACCCGTTTCCAGCCCATCAGCATGACGCCCAGGAAGCTCGACTCCAGGAAAAACGCCGCCAGCACCTCGAAAGCCAGCATCGGGCCGATGACCGGCGCCGCCGCGCGCGAGAATACGCTCCAGTTGGTTCCGATCTCGTAGCTCAGCACCACGCCGGTGACGACGCCCATGCCGAACGAGATGGCGAACACCTTGAGCCAGAACAGATACAGGCGCTGGAACGCGTCCCGGCGGGTGACCAGCCAGGCGCCCTCGAGCACGGCCAGAAAGCTCGCCAGGCCGATGGTGAACGAGGGGAAGATGATGTGGAACGCGATGGTGAACGCGAACTGCAGCCGCGAAAGCAGGATCGCATCTAACCCCATGAACCCACTCTAGGCCAAAGGCGCGCCGCGCGCACCTTGACCATGATCAAACCCGTTCGAGCAGGGCGACGGTGCCCTGTCCGCCGTCGGCGCACACCGAAACGATGGCGCGCGCGCCTGGATCCATGGCTGACAGCTCTTTGGCGGCCTGGCTGAGGATACGCGCGCCGGTGGCGGCGAAGGGATGGCCGATAGCCAGCGAGCCGCCATGGGGGTTCAGACGGTCGCACGGGAAGGGGCCCAGGTCGACGTCCACGCCCGCCCGATCGCGCCGGTAAGCCGGATCGGACGCCGCCTTGATGTTGGCCAGCACCTGGGCGCCGAAGGCCTCATGCAGCTCCATCAGGGCGATATCGCTGAACATCAGGCCGTGGCGGGCGAGCAATCTCGGGATGGCGCGGGCTGGGGCCATGAGGATGCCCTCGTCCAGTCGGAAATCGATCGCCGCCATCTCCCAGTCCACCAGCCGCACGGCCGGGGCCACCCCCAGACGCGCCAGGCCGGTCGCGTCGCCCACCCACAGCCCCGCCGCCCCATCGGTGATCGGCGAGGAGTTGCCGGCGGTGAGCGAGCCGTGGCCGCTCGTGCGGTCGAATGCCGGCGGCAGGGCCGCCAGCTTGTCGAGCGAAGTGTCGCGGCGGGGAATCGTGTCGTGGTCGACGCCGCCGAAGGGAACGATGAGGTCGGTGAAGAAGCCGTTGTCCTGACCGCTGACGGCCCCCTGGTGGCTCGCCAGAGCTTGGCGGTCCTGATCGGCGCGATCGATGGCGAAGCGCCGGGCGGTGTCCTCGGTGTGTTCGCCCTGGGAACGGCCGCTCACGCGATTTGCCCAGCCGTGGATCGGCAACTGGAAGTCCGCCGCCGTGAGCCCCGCCAGCTCCGCCGCCGCGCCGGCAGGATCGCGCGCGAACCGCCCGACGATCGCGTCCGCCTTGGCCATGACCAGGGCGATCGGTAAATGGCTCATGGTCTCAACCCCGCCGACCAGGGCCAGATGGGTTCCGCCGCGCCCGACCATGGCGGCCGCGGTGATGGCGCCCACGAAACTGGACGAGCAGGCGAGCACGGTCGAGAAGGCGGGAATGGTCGGATCGAGCCCGGCCTCGAACACCAGTTCACGGGCGATGTTGGAAAGCGTCGGATCCGGTATGACCTGGCCCCAGACCAGGAAATCCGGGCGCGCCTTCGCCGCCATCGCCTTGGCCACTGGAACCGAAAGCGCGAGGCCGTTCAGGGCCGCGTAAGCCCCGCCGGACTTGACGAACGGCGTGCGCACGCCGGGTGCGAGATAGATATCGGTCATGGCGCTTCCTCGGCTAAGCGAATGGGTCAGGCGGGTCTGCGCCCGCCCGACCGCCAAAGTCTAGGCCGCGTCGACGAGCACGATCTCGGCGTCCTCCAGGGCTGTGACCCTGAGATCTTCCACATCGCGGATCGCCGCGCCGTCGCGCGGGCCAACGCGGACGACGTCGATTTCCACCGCCCCTGCGGCGGGAACCAGATAGCCACGCCGGCGGGATCCCAGGTGATAGTCGACGCTTTGGCCGGCCTTGAGCGTTGCCCCCAGCACCCGGGCGTCGGCCCGGATGGCCAGGGCGTCGGCGTCGCCGGCCTCTCCAGAAGCCAGAGTCACCAGCCGGCCGGCGCGATCGCCTTTCGGAAACGGTCGCGCCCCCCAGCGCGGGGCGCCGCCACGACTGTCGGGCACGATCCAGATCTGGAAGATCTGGGCGGCTTCCGGCTCGAGGTTGTACTCGCTGTGGACGATGCCCGTGCCGGCCGACATCACCTGAACATCGCCGGCTTCGGTGCGTCCTTTGTTGCCCAGATTGTCTTGGTGGGTAATGGCCCCTTTGCGGACATAGGTGATGATCTCCATGTCGGCGTGCGGATGCGGCGGAAAGCCGGAGTCCGGGGCGATGGTGTCGTCGTTCCACACCCGCAGCGAGCCCCAGTTGACCCGCGACGGGTCATGATAGTTTGCGAAGGAAAAGTGGTGCTTGGCCTTGAGCCAACCGTGGTCGGCGCCGCCAAGGCTGTCGAAGGGCCGGATGTCGATCATGGGATACTCCTCAAAGGTGCGGTGACTTGACGCCTGAAGTAGGGCGGGCCCACCATCGAAAAAATGGCCATGATGGAATGACATCGTTTCCAGATCTTGCACGATGAGCCTGCCTGACTTCCAAGGCTGGGCCATATTCGTGAAAGTGGCTGAGAGCGGCTCCTTCGCCCGGGCCGCCCAGGAGCTGCGGCTCTCCAAGCCCACGGTGTCCAAGGCCATTG
>DASXMK010000017.1:0-5137 GCA_036495705.1 Caulobacteraceae bacterium
CTCGGCGCCGATCAGCCGGATGGGGCCCTCGAAGCCATATTGCCGCAACAGGGCGGCGGCGGTGCCGCCAGCGTGCCCGGCTCCAACGATAATGACGCCCGCGTCACTCATGGTCCGTCTCGATGCCGGCAATCGCCGTCATCGTCAATGCGAAGTGGCCCCCGGACTGGCTTTCCATTTGGCCAGCACTTCCGTCTCGCGCTCCGGCGTCAGCCCGGCGCGCAGCTTGGCCTGGCGTTCGGCCGGCTGGGCGCGGAACCAGGCCAGGGTGTCGGCGGCGGTGCTCGCCAGCGGCCGGTAGGTCAGGCCCGCGGCCAGGGCCCGGCGGATGCTGCGGCGGTGGAACCCGGCGCTGTCGCCGCTGGCCGGAACCCACACCGGCATGTCCGACCACGCCGAGACCTTCTCGGCGTCGAGGAAGCTGGCCGGGACCCAGGTGTATTTCGGGCTGGCGTGGACGGCGGTCGCGATCCCGGTCAACATGCCGCGCATGCTTAGCGGCCGGGCCGGGCCGGTGGCGTTGTAGACGCCCAGGTGCCGCGCCTCGGCGGCGCGGATAGTCCATTCGGCCAGGTCGCGGGCGTCGATGAACTGCACCGGATCGGTCCCGTCGCCGGGGGCCAGCACCTCGCGGCCGTAGGCCGGGCGCGCCGGCCCGCCATTGCCGGAAACCACCACCTCGCTGGTGCGCGCCAGGCGCACCGGCCAATAGGTGAAGCGGTCGGTTTCGTCGCCGGGGCCGACGATCAGGCCCGGGCGGATGATGGTCACGGCCTCGCCGAACTGGCGCCGGGCCTCGGCCTCGCTGGCGGCTTTCAGCGGCCCATAGAGCCCGCCGACATCGGCCCGGAACATTTCCGGCGTCACCGCCAGCGGGTCCTTGCCTCGGTATTGCGCCAGGGGCGCGGTTTCGCCGGCCCCGGGCGTGGCGTCGGACGCATAGACCGAAATCGTCGAGATGAAGATGTACTGGCCGACCTTGCCGCGCAGGGCGGTCCCGGCGTCGCGCACCCAGAACGGCAGGCTGGTCGGATTGTCGATGACCACGTCCCACGCGCGCCCGGCCAGGGCCTTCAGATCGCCGGTGTTGCGATCGCCGATCAGTTCCTCGACCGGCCCGGGCCAGGTCTCTTTCTGCCGGCCGCGGTTGAACAGGGTCACCTGGTGGCCGCGGGCGAGGGCGTAGCGCACCTGATGCGGCCCGATGAAGCCGGTGCCGCCGAGGATCAGCAGGCGCAATTTCTTACCCTTCGATGGCGCGGCCAGGGCCCAGGCGGGCGCGGCCAGAGCGGCGAGCGCGACCAGGTCGCGGCGGCGGATTGGCATGGCGTGTCCCTCGATGGCTCGCGCCCGGTCTATCACCACAGCGCCGGGTTAATGAGGCATGCTCATGCCCATGGGTGTGCCCATGGAGCCGGACGGCAAGGCCGGCATCATCGTCGGATAGTCGCTGGGGGCGCGGAAATGGAAGGTCTGGACGTAGGCGCGCCCGGCTACCGCCGCGCCGTCCCCGGCCACCGGCTTCATGCGCGCGTGCTGGAGCATGACCAGGGCCGCTTCGCCGAAGCCGAGGTCCGGCGGGCTCTCCTTTTCGACCCAGCAGTCGGCCAGGGTCCCGGCCGCGGTCGCCGTGCAGCGAGCGGTCGCGTCGCCCTCATGCTCGCTCCGCCGGGCGAGTTCGGCGGTCAGGTCGTCGGTCCAGGCCCCGTGGGGCGAGGCGATCCACGCCGGACGCCTGATCTCGGTTCCCGCCGGCGCGGGGACCTCCGGAGCGCCGATGGCGAAGCCGTGCCCGTCCGGCGCCGCACCGACATTCAACCGCACGAGCACCTTCACTTCGCCGCCAGGGCGCGCGCCCGGTAGCGGCGCCGGATGGGCGTCCAGATAGCCCAGCTCGGCGCCGGCCAGGCGCCGCGCGGTTGGGTCGTCCGTTCCGGTGTAGAACCGGCAGTTGCGGGACAGGCCCGCTTCGCTCACCGCGCACATCAGAAAGACCTGCGCCGCGCCGGGCTGGGTGTCCGGCGGGGTCCCGGACGCAGAAGCCCCCGCCGGCAGCGCCAGGGCCAGGACTAGGGCCGGATATGACCTAACCACCGCGACCTCCGCGCGAGGAAGGAACCGGGGCCGATTATGTCACCGCGCGCGAACGGCGCCCAGGCTACTCCAGGGCGACGAAGGCGCGCATCTGGCGGGCGGTGCGCAGGACATGGCGGCGCTTGAATCGGGCGGCCAGGAAGCGGTTCAGGGCGGCGCGGATCGTCGGGGCCGCGGCCGGGACGGCCTTGGCCAGGGCCAGGCCCGCGTCCAGGGTCTTTGGCAGGTGCACCGAGATGATGAAGCGATCCACGCCATGATCGAACAGGCGCTCCCTGGCCTCGCCGGCGAAGGCGCGGGGGTCGGCGACAGCGAAGGCCTCCGCGTCGATCGTTCGATCCACGTAAGCGGCGTTGCGGCCGATGAAACAGGCCATCTGCAGCAGCAGGGCCGGCATCAGGTCGGGGGCCACGCGCACGGCGGCGCGGCCGGCGTCGGCGAAGGTCAGGGCGTGGGTGAAGTCCAGCCAGTTGACGTTGTCGGCGAGCTTGCCGTCGGCGCGCGTGAACACACGCTCATCGGCGTGCAGCAGCATCCAGGCGCCGGCCTCGACCAGGGTGGCGAAGATCGCCTGCGGCCGTTCGCGCCGGCTCCACGCCGCGGTCAGGGCCATGGCTCGCCGGGCCGAGAGGCCGACGATCGCCTCGGCGGCCAGCGGCGGTGCGCTCCTGTTCGAGCGACCCCAGTCGGCCAGCCGCGCGCCATAATCGCGGAACTCCGGCAGCAGGTCCTCGCGGGTCATGTAGGTGAAGCTGCGGGTCAGCATCAGCAGCAGCGGCTCGGCGCTCGCCGGCCCCAGGCGCTCGATCAGGGCCACGGTCTTGACCGCATAGATCAGGGCGTGGCCGAAGTCGGCGTAGTGGCTGAGCGCCGCCCGGGCCAGGGTCGGCAACAGCTCGCGCGCCTGCAGGTCGGCGGCCAGGGCCCCACGCACCCGAGCCGCGGCGGCGGCCTCATCCTCGGCTTCGATGGCGGCCAGGTACGCCGCCGCGTCCCACGCCGCCTCCCCGGGCGGGAAGGGAAAGGTCACGGCCCCGCCGCGGGCGTCGTCGGCGATATGGCCGAGGATCTCGCCGATCGCCGCCAGCTTGCGATCGGCGCTGGTGGAGCGGGCGTCGTGCAGGGCGAGCCATTCGACCGCGCCGGCGACGGCGTGCTGGGTCCCGAACTCCAGGCGCTCGGCCGTCCAGGCCACCGCTTCGCCCACCGCGACGGCCGGGCCGAGGCCGAGGCGCATCAGCCGGGCGGCCTCGCGCACCAGCCGCTGCTGGTCTTCGTCGGCCAGGGCCTTGCGCAGGCCGGCCAGGGCCCGCGCACGCCGCGCCTCGGCCGGCTCTGGGGTGAGGTCGACCAGCACCCGGCCGGCCTCGAGGCGGACCGGGAAGCGGCGCAGCTTGTCGCCGCCGACCAGGGTCTCGCCGCTGATCAGGTCGTATTTCCAGTTGTGCCAATTGCAGGTCAGCACGCAGCCATCGGTCAGCACGCCTTCGACCAACGGATAGCCCTCGTGCGGGCAACGGTTGACGCATGCAAAGACCCCGCGTGAGCCATGGATCAGCAACACTTGACCCACATCCGTGCGGACCACGGTCTTGCCTCTGGCGGCCAGAGCCTCGGCGCTCATCACATCGGTCCAGGCCATCACGCCGGCTCCGCGGGAACGATGCGATAGGCGCAGCGGCGGGCTCCGGCGGCGATGTGGTCGGTGCGCGTCACCTCCAGCTCGGGGCCCAGAACTTCTTGAAACAATTCAAGCTCGGCGCGGCAGAAACCCTGACAGGCCTGGGCGGCGGCGCAGATCGGGCAATGGTTCTCGGTCAGCAGAAAGACGCCATCGTAGTCATCCCACTCGGCCATATAGCCCTCGCGGGTGCGGATCGCGGCCAGGCGGGCGATCTTTTCGGCCGGGCCGCCGGCGTCGGCCATCTCGGCCAGATAGGTGGCGCGCGCCCGGGCCTCGTGGGCCATGACCAGGCGGTCGAGCGCCGCCTCGCCCAGCTCCGCCCGCACCGCCTCGATCAGCCGCACGGTCAGTTCGGCGTGGGCGTCGGGGAAGCGGGCTTCGGCGATCGAGGTCAGGGCCCAGCGCTGCGAGGGCCGGCCGACGCCGCCGCGTTCGACCTCGGGCTCCACCAGGCCCTCGCGCGCCAAGCGGTTCAGTTGCTGGCGGGCGGCCTCGACGGAGATGGCCAGGGCCTGGGCCAATTCGCTCGTCCGCATGGGACCGCGGCGCTTGATCAGGCCCAGGAGCCGGTCACTGGGCAGCGTTGCTGTATTATCCAAGCCCATACTTGGATAATGCGCCGATGGGGAGGTTTGGCAAGAGGGAATTTGCTCTCACGCTCGGCGTCCGCGTCTGAACCTACCCTGCGCCCTGACGTTTTGGAGTGGGGCGGCGGGGCGCCCTTGAAGGACAGGAACCATGATGAAGATCGCGACAGCGGCGCTTGCGGCTACGCTCGCGATGGCGGGTCCGGCCGCCGCTTTCAACGATGCCCAGATCGCGCACATCGCCTATACGGCCGACTCTGTCGATATCGGCTGGGCGCAACTGGCGTTGCAGAAGACGACCAACCCCAAGGTCCGCCAATTCGCCAAGGACATGGTTCGCGACCAGACCGCGCTGAACACTTTGGCGCTGGCCTTGTTTCAGAAGCTGAACATCACTCCAGCGCCGAACGGCGCGAGCGCCTCGCTCGACCGGTCGGCGGACGCCAAGCGCAGGCAATACGCCAGCCTGACCGGCCCGGCCTTTGACCGTACCTACGTGCAAAACGAGATCGCCTACCACAAGACGGTCAACTCCGCCTTGCGCAGCCACCTCATTCCGGACGCCAAGAGTCCGGAACTGAAGCTCCTGCTACAGGCCGGCCTGCTGAAGTTCGAGGAGCATCAGAGCGAGGGCGAACAGCTGGCCGCGCAACTCTAGTGTGCTGGATTTGAAGTTCGCCGCATTCAGGGGTCGGGCGCGGAGCGAACTTCAAATCCAAAAAAGCACACTAGACTCATATACTTGCTAGTGTCCTTATCGATTCCGAAGTTC
>DASXMK010000018.1:0-3333 GCA_036495705.1 Caulobacteraceae bacterium
AAGGAGGAGCCCCGCAACGAGGGCGTGCTCGTCTATGTCGATGGGGCGCTCGTGACGAAGGCGGAGGCGAAGGTGTCGATCTTCGACGCCGGGTTCTCGATGGGCGACGGCGTGTGGGAGGGGCTGCGGCTGCGCCGGGGACGCCTGCTGTTCCTCGAGGAGCACCTGGACCGGCTGATGGCCGGCGCGGCGCAGATCCGCATGGCGGGGCTCGAGCGCGAGGCGGTGGCCCTGGCCCTGCGGCGGACGCTCGAGGCGAATGCAATGACCGACGGCGCGCACCTTCGACTGATGGTGACGCGGGGCCTGAAGACGGCGGTGAACCAGGACCCACGCAACGCCGTGGGCCGGCCAACGATCGTCATCACCGCCGAATACAAGCTCGCGCCGCCGAGGCCGCCGGGGTGGGGGCTGCGGCTGGCTACGGTCTCGGTCCGCTGCCCGGAGCGGAGCGTGTTCGACATGCGGCTCAATTCGCACAGCCGCCTGCCGCTGATCCTGGCTCTGCTGGAGGCAATCGACGCGGGCGCGGACGAGGCCCTGATGCTCGACCCGCACGGCAAGGTGTCGAGCTGCAACGCCACCAACTTCTTCTGTGTCCGCGGCGGCCAGGTGCTGACCTCCGCCGGCGCCTATTGCTTCAATGGTGTGACCCGGGCGCAGGTGATCGGGGTTTGCCACGCCAACAGTATTCCGCTCACCCTGGCGAGCTTCGACCCGGCCGAAGCCCGGAGCGCCGACGAGGCCTTCGTGACTGGCACCCTCGGCGGCCTGACCCCGGTGCGACAGATCGACGACGCCATCCTGGCGCAGTGCCCGGGGCCGATGACGAGCCGCCTGCGCGCCCTTTACGAGGCCCAGAAGGACGCCGACGCCGGCGCCGGGCCGTGAGCGAGCCGGTCCGCATCGCCATGTGGTCGGGGCCGCGCAATCTCTCCACGGCCATGATGCGTTCGTTCGGCGCCCGGACTGACACGGCGGTGGTCGACGAGCCGTTTTACGCCGCCTATTTGGCCCGGACCGGCCTCGACCATCCTCTGCGCGCCGAGGTGCTGGCGGTGGGCGAGACTGACCCGGCGCGCGTGGCCGCCGGCCTGCTGGGACCGGTCCCGGGCGGAGCCGCGATCTTTTATCAGAAACACATGACCCACCACATGCTGGGGGGCTTTGAGCGCGGTTGGATTGAGGCTTGCCGCCACGCCTTCCTGATCCGCGCCCCGGAGCGGGTGCTGGCCTCCTATACGGCGCGGCGCGCCGATGTGACCCTTGAGGATATCGGCTTCGTGCGCCAGGCGGAGCTGTTCGATGAGGCGGCTAACCGGCTCGGCCGGCCCCCGCCCGTGATCGACGCCGAGGACGTGCTCGCTGATCCGGAGCGGACGCTGGCCGCCCTGTGCCAGGGCCTGGAAATCGCCTTCACCCCGGCCATGCTCGCCTGGCCCTCGGGCCCGCGGCCCACCGACGGGGTCTGGGCCCCGGCCTGGTACGAAGCGGTGGAGCGATCGACGGGTTTTGGCCGGCCCGCGCCAGCGCCGCCGCCCTTGGCGGCGCCCCTGGCCAGACTCGCGGACGCCGCCCGGCCCCACTACGAACGCCTGGCGCGCTACCGGATGTGAGGGGTCTTGCCGGCGATAGGCGGCGGGGTGACCGCCGGCGCGTTCTCCCAGCCTCCGCCGAGCGCCTGGAAGACGGCCACCTGGTCGGCCGCCAAGGTCTGATCGGAGGCGGCCAGGGCCTGGTCGGCGGCCACCGCGGTGGCCTCGGCCTGCAGCAGGTCGAGGAAGCTGTAGGACCCCAGGCGATACTGCGCCTGGGCCAGGCGCAGGGCCGTGTCGGCCCGGGTGCGGGCGGCGCCCAGGGCGGCGTGGTGGTCGATCTCGGTGGCGTAGGTGGAGAGCGCCGTCTCGGCCTCCTGCAGCGCCGTGAGCACGGCCGAATCGAAACTGGCCAGGGCGGAGGAGGCCTGGGCGCGCGCCTCCCTCACCCGCGCCGTGGCGACCAGGATATTGGGAAAGGTCCAGGTAACCAGCGGCGTCGAGATCGACTGTGAGCCGACGCCGTAGGCGACGTTGCTGGAATTGACCAGCCCGGCCAGGGTGCTGGCGGCGCTGGACACCGAGGCCCCGATGGTGACGGTGGGATAGAGATCGGCCGCGGCCACGCCGATGCGATAGGTGGCGGCGGCCAGCTGGCGCTCGGCGGCGCGCAGGTCCGGACGCCGGCGCAGCAGGGCGGTTCCATCGCCGACCGGCAGGGGCCGGGTGACCACCGGCGCCAGCTGGCAAGCGCCGATGGTGGCCGGCAGTTCCTTGGGCGTCATGCCGGTCAGGGCCGCCAGCGAGAACATCGCCGCCCGCCGCTGGCCTTCGAGGGGCGGGATCGCCGCCCGCGCTTGTTCGAGCAATACCCCCTGGCGTTCGACATCGAAGTCGGAGAGCGCCCCGGCGTCGCGTTGCTGGACGGTCAGGTCGTAGGTTTTCTGCACGATGCCCAGGGACGCCCGGGCGACCGCGACCTGGCGGCCATAACCGCACAGATTGGCGTAGGCGGCGGCGGTCTCGGCGGCCACGGTCACGCGGGTGGCGTCCTCGGTGGCCGCCAGGCCCTCGGCGTTGGCTCGGGCGGCCTGGATCGTACGTCGGATGCGGCCGAACAGATCGACCTGATAGGCGGCGACGAAAGCCCCGGCCCAGCCGAAACTGGCCGGCGCGCCGGCCGTGACATCCGTCGCGGTGCGCCCCCAGCCGGGACCGAACGAAAGATCGGTGGTCGGATAGCGGCCGGCGCGGGCCTCATCGACCTGGGCCTGGGCGTAGGCGAGATTGGCCGCCGCGACCTTGAGGTCACGGTTTTCGGTCAGGGCGCGCTGGACCAGTCCGTCGAGGGTGGCATCGTTGAACAGCCGCCACCACAAGGGCGGAACCGGCTGGTTGGCGGCCGCGGCGGCGCTGGCGGCCGATACGAACGGACCGCCGGCCGAGTTCGGGGCCGGGGGCGTCGCGTAGCGGGGCCCGACGACGCAACCGGCCAGCGCGGCGGCCGTCGCCAAAGCGGCGAGCCGGCGAGCGGTCACGCCTGCGGTTCCGGCGCCGGCGGCGCGGCCGAAGCGGCCGGCGTCGCCCTGGGCGGCCGCGGCGCCCGCGGGATGCGCTGGGAGACAAGCCGCATCACCACGTAGAACACCGGGGTGAAGACGAGGCCGAAAGCGGTCACTCCAATCATGCCGGCGAACACCGCCGTTCCCAAAGCCTGGCGCATCTCCGCGCCGGCGCCGGAAGCGAAAGCCAATGGGATCACCCCGAAGATGAAGGCGAACGAGGTCATCAGGATCGG
>DASXMK010000019.1:0-4949 GCA_036495705.1 Caulobacteraceae bacterium
CGCTGCTGATCACCGACGCCGGCAAGACGATCCTGCAGACCACGGCCAGCGCCTACACCTGGACCATCCCGCTCAACGCCGCCGTGGCCTTTCCGATCGGCACGGTGATCGCCTTCATCGACACCGGCTCGGCCTCGGTGACGATCGCCCCGGCCAGCGGCGTGACGCTGAACCTCGCCGGGGCCGGGACCACCGGCGACCGCACCCTGGCGCAATGGGGCGTGGCCACGGCCACCAAAGTCGGCACCGATGCCTGGATCATCGGCGGGGTGGGCTTGTCGTGAGCCACCTCCGCAGATCTCCCCCCGTTCACGGGGGGAGGGCCGGCCGAACGGCCGGGAGGGGGGCGGCGACCGCATCGCTCTGCAACCGCCCCCTCCACCACTTCGTGGTCCCCCTCCCCCGAAATCGGGGGAGGATCGGGTCCCCCGTTTCCCACGGGGGAGGATTGCTCCGCCCCCCGACCTCAACCCAGGAAATTTTAGCGCCCGCCGAGCAAAACTGACTTGCGCCCGGCGGCGAATACGGGCCTTTGGCCGGCGGGCCACGCCCTCCCAACGGGGCGCTGCCCATCTGCAAGGATGGGAGACATTGCTATGACCACCCCCGCCACGCCGGCCATGCGCCCGGCCCGGCCGTATTTCTCCTCCGGCCCGTGCGCCAAGCGCCCCGGCTGGGCCCCGGACAATCTCAGGTCAGCGGTTCTCGGGCGCTCGCACCGCTCGAGCCCCGGCAAGGCGCGCCTCAAAGCGGTCATCGACCAGACCCGGGCGGTGCTGGAGGTGCCGCACGACTATCTGATCGGCATCACCCCGGGCTCCGACACCGGGGCGGTAGAGATGGCCTTGTGGTCGCTGCTTGGCCCCAGGCCAGTGCAGGTGCTGGCCTTCGAGTCCTTCGGCAAGGACTGGGTGACCGACGTCGTCAAGCAGTTGAAGCTCGACGCCGAGGTGCTCGACGCGCCTTACGGCCGTTTGCCGGACCTCTCGAAAGTGCGTGGCGAGGCCGACCTGGTGTTCACCTGGAACGGCACCACCTCCGGCGTGCGCGTGCCCAACGCCGATTTCATCGCCAAAAACCGCGCCGGCCTGACCATCTGCGACGCCACCAGCGCCTGTTTCGCCCAGGCCCTCGATTGGGCCAAGCTCGATGTGACCACCTTCTCCTGGCAGAAGGCGCTGGGCGGCGAGGCCGGGCATGGCATGCTGATCCTCTCGCCCCGCGCGGTGGCGCGGCTGGAGAGCCACACGCCCGCCTGGCCGATGCCCAAGCTGTTCCGCATGGTGAAAAGCGGCAAGCTCAACGCCGAGATCTTTGACGGCGCGACCATCAACACCCCCTCGATGCTGTGCGTGGAGGACTTCCTCGACACCCTGCGCTGGGCTTCTTCCGTAGGCGGCCTCACCGAACTGAAGGCGCGGGCCGACGCCAACCTGGCGGTGCTTGAGGCCTGGGTCGCCAAGACCCCGTGGATCGCCTTCCTGGCCGAGGACCCGGCGTGCCGGTCCAACACCTCGGTGTGTCTCAAGGTCGTCGATCCGGCCGTCACCGGCCTGCCCGATGATGGCCAGGCGGCGTTCGCCAAGCGCCTGGCCCAGATCGTGGAGAAGGAAGGCGTCGCCCTCGACATAGGCGGCTATCGCGACGCGCCGCCCGGCCTGCGCATCTGGTGCGGGGCCACCGTCGAGCGTGACGATCTCGAGGCGCTGACGCCGTGGCTCGACTGGGCCTTCGCCGAGGCCTCGGCCGAACTCACCCCGGCCTGAGCATGGCCTAGCCCCCTCCCGGCTTCGCCGGCGCTCCCCCCAGAGGGGGGAGAGATCGCCGGAGATTCTCCTCCCCCTTTGGGGGAGGGGGACCGCGAAGCGGTGGAGGGGGCTCCGATACACCGCCCCTCAAAGGAAATCCCGCCCATGACTCCCCGCGTCCTCATCGCCGATTCCCTGTCCCCGGCCGCCGTCGACATCTTTCGCCAGCGCGGCGTGGACACCGACGTCAAGGTCGGCCTTTCCAAAGCCGACCTCATGGCCGTGATCGGCGATTACGATGGCCTGGCCCTCAGATCGGCGACCAAGGCCGACAGGGAGGTGATCGCCGCCGCCCCCCGCCTCAAGGTCATCGGCCGGGCCGGGATCGGCGTCGACAATGTCGACATCCCCGCCGCCACCGCCGCCGGCGTGGTGGTGATGAACACCCCGTTCGGCAACTCGATCACCACCGCCGAGCACGCCATTGCCATGATGTTCGCCTTGGCTCGCCAGCTGCCGGCCGCCGACGCCTCCACCCAGGCCGGCCGGTGGGAGAAGAACCGCTTCATGGGCGTCGAGCTCTACGCCAAGACCTTAGGGCTCATCGGGGCCGGCAACATCGGCTCGATCGTCGCCGACCGCGCCAACGGCCTGAAAATGAAGGTCATCGCCTATGACCCGTTCCTGGCCCCCGAGCGGGCGGTCGAGATCGGCGTCGAAAAGGTCGAGCTGCCCGAACTGCTGGCCCGGGCCGACATCATCAGCCTGCACACGCCCCTGACCGACAAGACCCGCAACATCCTCTCGGCCGAAGCCTTGGCGGGCACCAAGAAAGGCGTGCTGATCGTCAATTGCGCCCGCGGCGGCCTGGTCGACGAACAGGCCCTGCGCGACGGTCTGGACGATGGCCACATCGGCGGTGCGGCCTTCGACGTCTTCGTCGATGAGCCAGCCAAGCAAAATGTGCTGTTCGGCGCGCCGGGCTTCGTCGCCACCCCGCACCTGGGGGCCGCGACCAGCGAGGCCCAGGAAAACGTCGCCCTGCAGGTGGCCGAACAGATGAGCGACTATCTGCTCACCGGCGCGGTGACCAATGCGCTGAACAGCCCCTCGATCACCGCCGAGGAGGCGCCCCGGCTGCGGCCTTACGTGGCCTTGGCCGAGCGGCTCGGGGCCTTTGCCGGCCAGATGGTCGACGTCGGCCTCAAAGGCGTCGACGTGGCTTTCGAAGGCGACGTGGCGGCGCTGAACGTGCGCCCGCTCTCGGCCGCCGCCCTGGCCGGGGTGATGCGGCCGATGCTGGCCGAGATCAATATGGTCTCGGCCCCGGCCGTGGCCCGCGAGCGCGGCGTCACCGTCTCAGAGTCGCGCCAGGACAGCTCGCCGATCTATGAGAGCCTGATGCGCATCACCGTGCAGACCGAGATGGGCCGCCGCTCGTTCGCCGGCACCGTGGTGGCCGGGGCGCCCAGGATCGTCGAGGTCAAGGGCATGGAGCTGGAAAGCGCTTTCGCCCCGGCCATGCTGTATGTGAACAATCTCGACAAGCCAGGCTTCATCGGGGCCCTGGGGGCCCTGTTGGGCGAGGCCGGGATCAACATCGCCACCTTCAACCTCGGCCGCGTGGCCGCCGGGGACGACGCCATCGCCCTGGTCGGCGTCGATCAGGCCCCGGATGATGCGCTGATCGGGCGCATCCGCGCCCTGCCGCACGTCAAGGAGGCGCGGGCGTTGCGGTTCTAAAGCCCATGTTCAGCCGATCGGGCGAAGACGGTGAGGAAAATTGAAAGCGGCCGCTAACGCTAGAGTGTACCGAAAGCTGGCGCGTTAATCGTCACAGCTTCCACCATTTGCACTTCCACGCCGATCCGCAGGTCCTTGAGCAATCCGCAAAGCGCAGTTCCGTCGATGAGATCTATTGCTGGTGCGCCATCTCGGACGGCTTCCCGGCGCGCGTCGGCGCTGAAATTTCCTGTCGTGATGATCAGTCCCTTGTCAGCCCGGCCGACCATCGCGCCCCTGAAGTCACGCACAACGCCAGCGCCCACGGAGCCGGCGTAGCGTTTGCACTGAAACAGGACGTGGAAGGACAAGAGATTGACCCGCAGAACCCCGGTTCCATCGATCCCGCCGTCTCCCGATCGGCCAGTCACCTCGACCTTGACGAAACCACTCTCTCGAAGGACGCGCTGGCAAAGCCGCTCGAAAGCAGGCGGCGGCATCGTAAGAAGCACCGAGAGCAATTGATCCACCCAGCTCGTTTCGTCCTCTGACGTAGTCGAGGTAGTGTCGGCGGCATCGCGGGCGGACACCTCCGGCGACTTGGCTTTGCGGGCCAAAGCGGCCGCTTTGTGGACCTGCCGCGGGATCTTTGCGACGTCTTCCGCACTAACGATCAGGCCTTTCGACGTTAACCGCCATACGCCTCGCTCGCTGTTTTCCAGAACTTGAGCTTTCTTGAGATAGGTCCGGGCCCACGCCAGCCGGTAGTCCACCTCTGTCCGTCCGGTGGCGCCGTGCGGAGCCTCCCGCTGGGCGTCGGTCAAGTTCATGGCGGTGCCAACCGAGTCGACCATCTCTTCGATGGTCATCGAGCTGCCGTGCGCGCGCAGCTGCTCAACTATCGGCCACAGGTAGGCCTCGTACGTCGGCACATCGACACGTCCCTCAGCCAACGACGACCTCCAATTCCAAAAGCACACGGGCGGACCGACTCAACGCCATCGGGCGAGCACCGGCAAGCCGTTGCCTAGGCTCGGCGCCTCCTAACAGCAAATCAGCTTGAGCCTCGCAATCAGGCGGCTGGCCCGGGCCGCGACCCGGCGTCAATAAGGGTGAGGCAGTTCAATTTGGCGCAGTGTCACCAATCTGCTCCGTGAACAAACTCGACAGACGGGCGTCATCAGTACGCTGCGCGCTTGCTGGGCGAGCCGGGGATCAACTTTGTCAGCGTCAAAAGTTGTGCGCCGCCGAACGTGAGAGAAGGCGGACGGAGGATTGCGGCTCTGCCCTCAACTTGGCCTCTTACGAGGCGTTCCCATCGCCACCGCAAGTTTATACATGTCGTAATCCACGTTCAAATCCGGATCGGAAATTGACTTCCCCCTCCCCTCTATGACGGTTGTCGCGGCCGCGGCAAGCAATCTTTTGTCGTCTCGGCTGATCCGGAAGCCGAGCGGCCGCGCGATCTTCTTGCAGAGA
>DASXMK010000020.1:0-4483 GCA_036495705.1 Caulobacteraceae bacterium
CCCAGGGCGCTCTGCGCGCCATGGCCCGCCGCCTTGACCCGAGCGGGACCAATGGCGGGCCGTTTCTAGGCCTGAACGGCGTGGTGGTGAAAAGTCACGGCGGCGCCGACGCTCTGGGTATCGCTTCCGCCATCCGGCTGGCCATCGCGCTTGGCCGGGGTGACTTCGCCGCCGAGATCGGCCGCAACCTGAGCCAGATCGCGACCGTCCAGGGCGCCGGCCAGCCGGCGCGGGCAAGCGCGTGAGCGCTGTCGTTCGCAGCATCGTCACCGGCGTTGGCAGCTATCTGCCGCCCGACGTGGTCACCAATGACGACCTGGCCAAATTCGTCGACACCACCGATGCTTGGATCGCCGAGCGCACCGGCATCCGCTCGCGGCGCAAAGCCGCCGACGGGGTGGCGACCTCGGACCTCGGCGCCGAAGCCGCCCGGTGCGCTCTGGCCGCAGCGGGCCGGAGTCCAGGCGATATCGACCTGATCGTGGTCGCCACCACCACCCCCGACCTTACCTTTCCGGCCACGGCCACGATTATCCAGCGCAAGCTCGGCGCGCCTATCGGCATCGCCTTCGACGTCCAGGCGGTCTGCTCCGGCTTCGTCTACGCCCTTGGGGTGGCCGACAGTTTCATCGGACGCGGCCTGGCTCAGCGCGCCCTGGTGATCGGCGCCGAGACCATGACCCGACTGATGGACTGGACCGATCGCGGCACTTGCGTCCTCTTCGGTGATGGGGCTGGGGCGGTGGTGCTCGAGGCTGGTCCCGGATCGGGGGAGATCAGCGATCGCGGCATCCTGGGTCTGGCGCTTCGGGCTGACGGCACCAAGCAGGATCTGCTGTACGTGGACGGCGGCCCCTCCACCAATGGCGCAGTAGGCAAGCTGCGCATGCAGGGCAACCAGGTGTTTCGCCACGCCGTGGTCAACATCGCCGAGGCCGTCGTCGCCGCCGCCCGCGCCGCCAAGGTGGAGATGGCTGACATCGATTGGTTCATTCCCCACCAGGCCAACCAGCGGATCTTGGAAGGGGTGGCCAGACGCCTGGGCATCGATGGTTCGCGCGTCATTTCAACCGTGGAATGGCACGCCAACACATCCGCCGCATCGATACCGCTGGCGATGGCCGAAGGTGTGGCCGACGGACGGATCAAGCCCGGACAGTTGCTGTTGCTCGAGGCCATGGGCGGAGGCCTGACCTGGGGCGCGGCGGTTTTGCGTCTTTGACCGGCCCGCAGCCGCAACTTTTGTGGCCGCGGCCCGAAGCCGTTGACTTGACCGGAGATTGGCGCCCGTGCACCTATGACTGTCGCGTGAGTGGAGGCGTCGGATGAATGGTCGCACGGTGACGCGGGCGGATCTGACCGAAGCCTTGCACGAGGATGTCGGCCTTACCCGTCAGGACTGCTCCGCGCTTGTCGAGCGCACGCTGGATCTGGTCGCCGAAGCCATGGCGCGGGGCGAAACGGTGAAATTGTCCGGCTTTGGCGTGTTCCAGGTCAGAGCCAAACGCCAGCGGATGGGGCGCAATCCCAAGACTGGAGAGCCGGCGACGATTGACCCCAGGCGGGTCATCGGCTTTCGCGCGTCGCAGGTGATCAAGGCGCGGATCGACCGTGCTCTTTCCGGATAGGATCGAACGCATTGCCAAAGGGCGCCGAGGCGTTCCGAACGATTTCCGAAGCCGCCGAGGAACTGGGCGTCGCCCAGCATGTGCTGAGGTTCTGGGAGACTAAGTTCTCCTTCATCCGGCCCATGAAGCGGGCCGGGGGACGGCGCTTCTATCGCCCTTCCGACATCAGCGTCCTGGCGGCGGTGAGGCGGTTGCTCCACCAGGAAGGCTACACCATCAAGGGCGTGCAGAAGCTCTACCGTGAGACCGGATTGCGCCTAGAGGCCGGGGAACCGGCCGCCACGACTCTGTCGCCGGTCTCCCCGCCGACCAACGACAATAAGGGTGCGCGGATCCGGTCCACCCTGGCCGTCCTCGAGCGCGCCAAGACCAGGCTAGATCAGGCGCTCGGCCGCACCTGATTTGTCATTGCCGCGCCATGGCGCCCCTCATATAAGGGCCAGCCTTCCTGAATTCGGAGCGTGGCGCAGCCTGGTAGCGCACTTGACTGGGGGTCAAGGGGTCGTGGGTTCGAATCCCGCCGCTCCGACCACTTCGCATGGTCGCCGGCGAAGGGTCGAACTGGGCCAATGACATGATCGAAGCTGGCCTGGAGATACCTGCCCACAAGGCGCTGGCCGCCGCTTCGGCGCGCTCGGGCGTGGTCGCGCTGTGGCTGGCCGTGGTGGCTGCGCTGGTGCTGGCGATGGTGGTGGTCGGGGGCGCAACGCGCATCACCGGCTCGGGCCTGTCGATCACCGAATGGAAGCCGATCACCGGCGCCATCCCGCCGCTTGGACAAGAGGCCTGGGCTCACCTCTTCAGGCTCTATCAGGCGACCCCTCAAGGGTTGCTGAACCATGGCTTATCCATGGCTGAATTCCACTCGATCTTCTGGTGGGAATGGGGCCATCGGCTGCTCGGGCGGGTCTTGGGCGTGGCCTTCCTGGCCCCCTTCGTGATCCTGCTCGCGGCCCGAAGAATGCCAAGACGCCTCGTCGGGCGTTGCGTGCTTCTATTCGCGCTCGGGGGCCTTCAAGGCGCCGCCGGCTGGTGGATGGTCAAGAGCGGGCTGGAGGCGCGCACGTCGGTGGCGCCCGAGCGCCTGGCGGTCCATCTGGGACTAGCCCTGGTGCTGTTCTCGGCGACGGTCTGGACCGCCCTGGAAGCCTGGTTTGGGCCAGGCGAGGGGCTCCATCCCCGCTCGCGCGGCTGGGTCTGGGCCAGCGCCGGATTTCTGGCCGCGGTGTTCGTGCAGTGCCTGCTAGGCGCGCTGGTGGCTGGTAACCACGCCGGGCTGGTGGACGCCGACTGGCCGCTGATGGGCGGACGGGTGTTTCCGGACGGTTATTGGCAGGGAAATCTGTGGGGCACGCTGGCCCACAGCCTGCCGGCGGTCCAGTTCAACCATCGCGTCCTGGCCTATGGCCTGGTGACTGCGGGACTGGCCATGGCGACCACGGCGTGGGGCAGGGGCGCGCAGCCGTTGCGCGCGCCAACGCTGGTTATCGCGGCTCTGCTGGTCGCACAGGCGGCGCTGGGCGTAGCCGCCCTGATCATGACCGTGCCGCTCAGTCTGGCGATGCTGCATCAGTTCACCGCGGCGAGCCTGCTGGCCGCAGCGACCTTCCTCACCTGGAGAGTCCGGCGACTCGGTCAGGTAACATAATACCCAACCCGAAATATCCTGTTATTTCATAGCGTTTATTGTCATCTTTGCGCGTATTGCGGTTGACAGGCGACCCTGCCCCCTGTAACCGCCGCGCCTCAATTCCGGCCCGCCCGATGGATTCCCACCCATGACCACCGCGATCACCAAACATCTCCCGGCCGGCGAAGTCGAAAAGGCGTGGATCCTGATCGACGCGGAAAACGCTGTTGTCGGCCGGCTGGCGGCGTTCATCGCCCAGCGGCTGCGCGGCAAGCATCGCGCCGATTACAGTCCGCACGTCGACTGCGGCGATCATGTGGTGGTGATCAACGCCGAGCGGGTGAAGCTCACCGGCCGCAAGCTCGAGCAGAAGCTCTATCACTGGCACACCGGCCACCCCGGAGGCGTGAAAACGAGGACCGCCGGCGCCATCCTGGGCGGCCGCTTTCCTGAACGCGTCCTCGAAAAGGCGGTGGAGCGCATGCTGCCCAAGGAAAGCCCGCTGGCGCGCAAGCAGCTGACTCACCTGCGCATATATAAGAACGGCGAGCATCCGCACGCTGCGCAGAACCCGCAGGCGATCGCCTTCGCCGAACTGAACGCCAAGAACGCCCGGAGCCAGTGACAATGACCGAGACGCATGGCCTCGAGGCCCTCAAGACCCTGGCCGCGGAGCAGCCGGCCAACCAGAGTCCCGAACCTCGGATCGACAAGGACGGCCGCGCCTACGCCACCGGCAAGCGCAAGAACGCCGTGGCCCGCGTTTGGATCAAGCCCGGCCAGGGTCGCATCACCATCAATGGCCGCGACCAGGAAGTCTATTTCGCCCGTCCGGTGCTACGCATGATGATCGCCCAACCTCTGCAGGTCTCCGATCGCCTGGGACAATTCGATGTGGTGGCGACCGTGTTGGGTTCCGGCCTCTCAGGCCAAGCCGGCGCCGTGCGCCACGGCATCTCCAAGGCCCTGACCTACTATGAGCCAGGTCTGCGGGCCGTGCTCAAACCGCACGGCTTCCTCACCCGCGACAGCCGCGTCGTCGAGCGTAAGAAGTATGGCAAGGCCAAGGCCCGACGCAGCTTCCAGTTCTCCAAGCGCTGACGCGCTGATCCCTGCTTAGGGACAGTCGGGGCGCTTTGGCCGCAGGCCGAAGCGCCCTTTTTCTTTGAGGCTTCCGTCCAGGAGGCGGCGATGGTTGCAAAAGTATTCATCGACGGCGAGGCCG
>DASXMK010000021.1:0-8331 GCA_036495705.1 Caulobacteraceae bacterium
TACCGCCAGTTCATGGACGTGATCAACCAGCTGCAGCTGGACGGTTACTACAAGATCGGCCTGATCGCCGAGAATCTGGGCGGCGGCTAACGGACTAATTCCTAGACGAGGAAGACCTTCAGGGCGAAATTGAGGGAGGTGGCGACGTCGCCACGGCCTACCAAGGCGGAAAAGTCCCCGGAGTGAACTCGGAGGGCTTGCCATTCTGGCTCATTGCCGTCGCCGTCTGCGCCTATTGCGCCGCACAGACCTACTTAGACATCGGGCGAAGAAAGTGGGGCATGATGGTGGCTGGCGCGCTAGCGACGTTGGCGCTTGGGGTCACTGTGTTCGGTATCGGACACTTCGTGTTTGATCCCGGAATCCGCTAGTTATGTGGCGCAAACGCCTTGCGTTTGCGAAAGGCAAAATCGCCCCCATAGGGAGAGGTTGTTCTCAGCGCCGCACCCTCTGATCTACCTTCCGCCTCCGCGAAACGGGTCGGCCGCATAGACCCCCAAGACCTCGAAGTGATCGCTGAAGTAGCTCAGCTCCTCCAGCGCCCGGCCGAGCGCCGCGTCCTCCGGGCGCCCGTCGACCTCGGCATAGAAGAATGTGGCCGTGAAAGCGCCATTCTCCATGTAGCTCTCCAGCTTGGTCATATTGACCCCGTTGGTGGCGAAGCCGCCGAGGGCTTTGTAGAGCGCGGCCGGGATATTGCGCACGCGGAAGACGAAACTGGTGACGCTGGGGGCGTCGGCGGCCGGTCGGGGCGGCTGCGACTCGGCGCTCATGACCAGGAAGCGGGTGGTGTTGTGGGCTTCGTCCTCGATATCGGCCAGCAGGATCTCCAGCCCATAGATCCTGGCGGCCAGGGCCGGAGCGATGGCGGCCCGGCGCGGGTCCGGATGCTCGGCCAGGGCCTTGGCGGCGCCGGCGGTGTCACCCGACGGCTCGGTGCGCACACCCAGACGCCGCAGGGTCTTGCGGCATTGGCCGAGCGCGATGGGCATGCTCACGACGGTGGCCAGATCCTCCAATCGCGTCCCGGGATTGGCCATCAGCTGGAAGCGGATCGGCTTGAAGCGCTCGCCGATGATCTTCAACCCCGACGACGGCAGCAGGTGATGCACGTCGGCCACCCGCCCGGCGATGGAGTTCTCCACCGGGATGAGGGCCAGGGCGCAGTCCCCGCGGCGCACGGCGTCGAAGGCGTCCTCGAAGGCGGCGTAGGGCGCCGGTTCGAGGTCGGGGAAATAGGTGCGACAGGCCTCGTCGCCGTTGGCCCCCGGTTCTCCCTGGAAGGCGATGCGCGGTCGGACGGTCATGGTCTCTCCTGGGCGAAGGCGCGCGCGGCTTCGAGATCGGCGGCGGTGTCCACCGAAACCGGGGCCTCGGCGACGATGGCGGCGTGGATGGCCAGGCCGAGCTCCAGAGCGCGCAGCTGCTCCAGGCGCTCGCGGCGCTCCAGCGCCGATGGCGGCGCGGCGCAGAAGCGGATGAGGGCCGCGCGGCGATAGGCGTAGAGGCCGATGTGCCGCCAGATCGGACCCTCGCCATAGGGGACGCCGCGGGTGAAATAGAGCGCCCGGCCGCCGCTTTGGTCTGGGGAAAGGGCGAGGATCGCCTTGACCACGTCCCGGTTGGTGCGGTCGCGCGGCGAAGCTTCGGGCGCGGCCAGGGTGGCGATGTCGCACCCAGTCTCCTTGGCTAACAGCTCGACGGCGGCGCGGGGGGCCGCGGGATCGAGGAAAGGCATATCCCCTTGCAGGTTGACGACCACCTCGTGGCGGGCGTCGGGATCGACCCGCTCCAACGCCGCCAGGACCCGGTCGGATCCTGAAGGCAGGGCCGGATCGGTCAACACCGCGCGGCCGCCCGCGGCGTCGACGGCCTCGACGATTTCCGCATCGCCGGCGGCCACCACCACCGGCCCGATGTCCGCCGCCAGCGCCCGGCGCAGAACGCGCACGATCATCGCCTGTCCGGCAATATCGGCCAGGGGTTTTCCAGGCAGGCGGCTGGCGGCCATGCGCGCGGGTATGACAATGATCGGGTTCATGAATTTATCGTCGCGCCGGCCCTCATTCATCGGCGACGGAGGTGTCCCGCGGCGACCGGCAAAGGGCGTTTGCGCTCGCGGCGGTAGCGTGTAAGACACGCCAACGCAACATCAAGCGGGGGTTGGGGCCAGGCCTCATCGCCGCGCCGTGCGCACAGTTCCATCGGCCAAGGCGAGATATGAGCGACCTCCAGCGGAACATGATCCTAGGGGCGGTCCTCACCACCGCCTTTACACTGGCGGTTCTGGGCGTGATCACGCCGATGCTGTTCGAACGGGCCCCGCCGGCCAAGCCGGGCTACGCCATCGCCGTCGCCGAGGCGGCGGGCGGAGAGGCGGTCGAGGCGCCGCCGGACTGGGGAACGGTGCTGAAGACCGCCGACGTACAGGCCGGCCAGGCCAAGACCGCCGTCTGTCAGGCGTGCCACATGTTCGATCCCGCCGGGACCAACAACATCGGGCCGGGGCTCTTCGGGGTGGTCGGACGCAAGCCGGGAACCCATCCGGGCTTCGCCTATTCCCCAGGCATGGTCGCCTATGGGAACAAGATCGGCATCTGGGACTATCAGCACATCTATGACTTCATCGCCGGGCCGCAGAAGGTCGTCGACGGCACCAAGATGACTTTCGTCGGCATGAAGAATTCCCAGGATCGCATCAACATCATCGCCTATCTCCACACCTTGGGCTCGAGCCTGCCGATTCCGCCGCCCAACCCCAAGGCGGCTGCGGCGCCGGCGGCCAAGCCGGCTGCAGGCGCTGCGACCAACACCGCTGCGGCCACCAACGCCGCCGCGAGCAACGCGGCCGCCAGCAACACGGCGGCCCCGGCCAAAGGAGCCTGAGGCTCGTGCGGGCGCGCCTTCTCGCCGGTGTGCTGGCCTTATTGGCCGTCGGCCCGGCCTGGGCGGCCCCGGCCCCAAAGGTGTCCATCGCCTCCCTGGCGCAGCTGCCGACGCCCTTGCCCTTGCCTTACGACGCCAAGGCCGATGCCAAGGCAGACGTCGCCGCCGCCTTCGCCAAGGCGAAGGCTGGCCACAAGCTGCTGCTCATCGACCTGGGCGGCAATTGGTGCCCCGACTGCCGCATCCTGGCGGCCATCATGCGCCTGCCGGAAGTGGCCGCGTTCGTGAACGCCCACTATGAGGTCGCCGTGGTCGACGTCGGTCACGAGGACCGCAATCTCGATATTCCAGCGCGCTACGGGGTCAAACGGCTCGAAGGCGTGCCGAGCCTGCTGGTGGTCGACGACCACGGACGCCTGAAGGACGCCGGACACGTGGCCGCCCTGGCCGACGCCCGCCATATGACGCCCCAGGGCCTGGCCGATTGGCTGGCCGGCTGGACCGACTGAACGCGCTGGCTAAAGCTGGGCCAGCATATATTCCGCGGATGAGACCCTGAATTCGCCGCCCTGCTCGATGTTGAGTTCCTTCACCACACCATCATCGACGATCATCGAGTAGCGCTGCGAGCGCTGGCCCATGCCAAACCGACCGGCGTCGAGCTCCAGACCCACGGCCTTGGCGAAATCACCGTTGCCATCGGCCAGCATCAGCACATCCTCGCCCACGCCCTGGTTCTCGCCCCAGGCTTTCATCACGAAGACGTCGTTGACCGACACACAGGCGATGGTGTCCACGCCCTTGGCCTTGAGCTCGCCGGCATGGATCTTGAACCCCGGAAGGTGCTTGGCCGAACAGGTGGGCGTGAAGGCGCCAGGAACGGCGAACAGAGCCACTTTCTTGCCGGAGAACAGCTCGTCAGACGACAGCGGCCGTGGCCCTTCGGGGCCAAACACCGTGAACGTGGCGCTGGGAACCTTGTCGCCTACCTTGATGGTCATGCGGTCCTCTCCTTGAGGTTGCGGAACGGGCGTGTGGAGTTCGCAGATAGCGACCGCGAGCCCTCGCGCCAAGGCATGGCGGTGCGCGGGCGCCCTTGAATCCGCCGCCTTGTGGGCCGATCATAGGCCATGGCAAGCGACAAGGCTTTGTCGGAAGGCTCAGGCGCGCGTAGCCACTCCCCGGAACGCCCTCACTCCGGGGCCTATCTTGCCGGTCGACTCCTGGTGGCCATGCCGGGAATTGAAGATCCGCGGTTCGAGCGGGCGGTGGTGTTCGTGTGCGCCCACGACTGCGACCATGCCATGGGCCTGACGGTCAATCGGCCGGTGGAGGGCCTGACCATTTCCCGGCTGATGGCGCGGCTCAAGATCAAAACGCCCGTCAAGCCGATCGAGGACCTGGTGCTGATGGGCGGTCCGGTCGATCAGGAGCGCGGCTTTGTGCTGCACACCGACGACTACACCTGCCAGCCAAGCAGCGTCGCGGTCGCGACCGGAGTGGTGCTCACCGCCACCCGCGAGGTCCTGGAAGCGATGTCCGCCGGAGAGCCGCATCCGCGCAAGGCGGTGATGGCCTTGGGCTACGCCGGCTGGGACAAGGGGCAGCTGGAGCGCGAAATCCGGCACAATGTCTGGCTGACCTGCGATCCGGACGAAGGCCTGCTGTTCGGCGATGACCATGCCCATAAGTGGTCGCGGGCGCTGGCCAAGATCGGTGTGGCCGCCGAACGCCTGTCGGCCCAGACCGGGCGAGCCTAGACCAGCACCTCCTCGTGGCGCACCTCGCCGGGCGGGGCGGAGGACACCAGCCCAAACAGCAAGTGGTCGCGCCACACGCCGTTGATGCGCAGGTAAGACATGGCCATGCCTTCCTGGCGGAAGCCGGCCCGGGCCAGCACCGCCCGTGAGGCCTCGTTGGTGGGGATGCAGGCCGCCTCGACCCTGTGCAGGCCCAGTCGCTCGAAGCCAAAGCGGGTTACGGCGTTGACCGCCGCCAGGGTGTGGCCGCGCCTGGCGTGGGCCTGGCCGATCCAATAGCCGATCGAGCCCATCTGGGCGACGCCGCGGCGGATGTTCGACAGGGTGATGCCGCCGACCATGACATTGTCCAAGGCCCGGAACACCAGGAACGGATAGGCCAGGCCCCGCTCCATGTCGTGGGCATAGGCCGCCAGACGGCGACGGAACGCCGCCCGGGTCAGATCATCGGCCGGCCAGATTGGTTCCCATGGCTGCAGGAAGGCGCGCGAGCCGGCGCGCAGCACCGACCATTCGGCATAGTCGGGCGCCCTGGGCGGGCGCAGGCGCACGCCCACGCCGTCGAGGCGCAGGTCATGATCGGTCGCGATCCAATCCAGCAAGGCCATGGCGCAATCTTGGCGCGCTTCCGCTCCTTCGCCAAGAGCGAGCGATTTCCGGCCCCTTAACCGAACAATCGGCCCTCGAACCGGGCCGGCGCCGCCATGGCCGCCTTGGGCCCCAAAGTGCTCACCGTGCAGCGACGCGGCTCCAGCACCCGGCGCGCCAGGCGGGCGATGTCCGGCTGCGATACGACATCGATGGCGCTCGCCATCTCCGCAGGCTCCAACAGGCGTCCGAAAGCCAGCTGCTGAGCGGCCGCCATCTCCGCCCGCGCCGCCAGCGACTCGCGGCCCATGAACAGAGACGCTTTCAGCTGGACCTTGGCCCGGGCCAGTTCGCTGTCTTCGGCCGCGCGCGCCAGATTGAGAATCTCAGTGGCCGCTACTTCGGCCAGGCGTCCGGCATCCTTGGCCGCGCAGCCGGCGTAGATCCCGATCACGCCGACGTCGGCGTAGGCCTCGGCCCAGGCGTCGATGGCGTAGGCCAGGCCCAGGCGCTCACGGGCCTCCTGGAACAGCCGCGAGGACATGCCCCCGCCGAGCATTTCGGCGAACAGCCGCGCCGCCCAATGGTCGGCGTCGCCCACTGCCGGGGCCGGCAACAGGAACACCAGGTGCGCCTGCTCCAGCCTTCTGGCCTGCCGGGCCGGTCCGCCGGTGAAGGCGCCGGGCGCCGGCGCGGCCACCACTTCCTCCCCCGCCGCATCGCCGAACGCCGCTTCGGCCAGGCGCAGGAACTCGTCCTCGTCCACCGCTCCAGCGGCGGCGATCACCAGCCGATCGGGGGCGTAAAGCCTGGCGCGCCAGGCCTCGAGGCTCGCCGGGTCGGCGGCCGAGATGGTCTGCACGACGCCCAGGATCGGGCGACCCAGGGGCTGGTTGGCGAAGGCTGCCGCGTGGGCAAGCTCGAACACCAGGTCATCGGGCGTGTCGGCCGCTTCGGCGATCTCCTGGCTCACCACCTGGACCTCCTTGGCCAGGTCCTCGGCATCCAGGGTCGGACGCCGGATGAGGTCCGCGCTCACCGCCATGGCCAAGGGTAGACCGCCGGCAAGGGCGCGCACCTGAAAGCTGGTGCGCTCCTGACCGGTGGCGGCGTTGATCTGGCCGCCTTCGGCTTCGATGGTTTCGACGATCTCCCGGGCGGTGCGTCCACCGGCGCCTTTGAACACCATGTGTTCCAAAAGGTGCGACCAGCCGCCGCGCGGCTCGTCCTCCCAGCGCGCCCCGCGGCCGGCGACGACGCTGAGGGCCAGGGTCTCGTATCCAGCCACGGGGTCGCACACCAGAGTGGCGCCATTGGTCAGACGATGAAGCTTGGGCCCGCTCACCCCCAGGCCCGCACATAGGTTTTGACCGCTTCGGCGTCGGCGGGCAGGCGGTCATAGCGCTCCTGGAGACCCTCCAGCCGCGTCGCGGCGGGAGCGTGCGCAACCTGGCCGGTGGCGGCCGCCACGGCCTCGGGAAACTTGGCCGGATGGGCGGTGGCCAGGATGACCAGCGGCGTACTGGAGGGGGGAGCGGCGAGTTGATCAGCCCCGGCCACGGCCACCGCCGTATGCGGATCGATCAGGCGGCCGGCGGTCTCCCAGGTCCGGCGCATGGCGGCGGCGGTGGCCGCCTCGCTGGAGGCGACGCCGACGAAGAGTTCGGCCAGGGCCTCGCGCAGCGCTGGCGTCAGGGTCAGGCCGCCGGTCCGGGAAAAAGTCGCGAAGGCCTCGGCGGTTTCGAGGGCGCCGCGGCCGGCGTATTCGAAGTGCAGCCGCTCGAAGTTGGACGCCGCCTGGATGTCCATGGCCGGGCTCTGGGTGGCGATCGCCGGGCCGCGGCGATAGTCGCCGTGGGCCAGCGCCCGGGCGACGATGTCATTGGCGTTGGTGGCGATGATCAGGCGCCCGATGGGGAGGCCCATGCGCGCCGCGGCCCAGCCGGCGTAGGCGTCGCCAAAATTGCCCGTCGGGACCGCGAACGCGGTTTTGCGAGCGGGCGCGCCAAGCGCCGCCGCGGCGGTGAAAAAATAAACGCACTGGGCGGCGATGCGGGCAAAATTGATCGAGTTGACCGCCGCCAGCTCGGTATCGCGGACGAAAGCCGCGTCGGCGAACAGGCCTTTGAGGATCGCCTGACAATCGTCGAAGTCTCCGGCCACCGCGAGACAGCGCACGTTGCTCGCGCCAGTCGTGGTCATGAACCGGCGCTGGACGTCGGAGACCCGGCCTTCAGGGAAGAGCACCAGCAGACGCACGCCGGTCAGGCCCGCGAAAGCCGCCGCCGCCGCCCCGCCGGTGTCGCCCGAGGTCGCCGCGACGATGGTCATGCCGCGCCGGCGGGCCTTGAGGGCGTGTTCGAACAGGCCGCCCAGGACCTGCATGGCCACGTCTTTGAAGGCCAGGGTCGGGCCGTGAAACAGCTCGAGCAGGAAACGGTCCGGAGCCAGCTGGACGAGGGGCGCGGTGGCCGTATGGGCGAAGCGGGCGTAGGCGCGGGCGCAGATCCTGTGCAAGTCCTCCGCTTTGATTTCCTCGCCAGCGAAGCGCCCCAGGATGTCGGCGGCGACGGCGGGGTAGGGACGCCCGGAGAAGCCGGCAATGTCCTCAGCGGCGATGGTTGGCCACGTCGTCGGGGCGTAAAGCCCGCCGTCCGGCGCCAGGCCGGCCAGCAGCGCGTCGGTGAAGCCGACTTCGGGCGCGCGACCACGAGTGGATATGAACCTCATGGCCCACGCATCCTGCGCCACACATAGGCCGCCCAGGTCCAGACCAGAACTCCGGCCAGTCCGAACCAAGTCAGGGCGTAGACGAAATGGTTGTTCGGGATGTCCTGCGGCAGGGCGGCCGGCGTCAGTCCCGCGGCCGAAGGAGTCTCTGATTCCGCCGCCAGATAATAGGGCGCCGGGCGCGCCCCCGGGCCGGCGATAAGCGCCAGCGCCTGGGCGTCGACCGATTGCAGGATCACCGCGCCATCTTGGCCGCGGCGCGGAGCCGCGTCGAGGGCGCTGCGGGCGCCGGGCTTACGCAACACCCCGATCACCGAGCGCGCAGCGGAAAAGGCCTGGGTGGTGGGCGACATCCGGCCAGCGAGGC
>DASXMK010000022.1:0-5634 GCA_036495705.1 Caulobacteraceae bacterium
CGTGTTCTACCTGCCCGACGCCTTCGCCAAGGTCGACAATGTGGTGCCGGCCAATCCCTTGGTCACCCCGGCGCACATCGTGCCGGAGTGGTACCTGTTGCCGTTCTACGCCATCCTGCGGGCCATCCCCGACAAGTTGACCGGGGTGCTGGCCCTGGGCGGCGCGATCGCCTGCCTGTTCGCCCTTCCGTGGCTGGACACCTCCAAAGTGCGCTCGATGCGCTATCGGCCGCAGGCGCGGATCTATTTCTTCGTCTGGATCGTAGCCGCCCTGGCGCTGGGCTGGTGCGGCTCGCAGGAGCCGGACGGCCAGATTGTGCATGGCGTCACGACCTTCACCCTGATCGACTACGACATCAACAGCGTGACCTGGCTGAGCCGCATCGCGTCACTCTATTATTTCGCCTATTTCCTGGTCATCACGCCGCTGCTGGGCTTGCGAGAAACGCCGTTGCCGGTGCCGGACACCTTGATGACGCCGGTGCTGTCGCATCCCGCCGCCGCCCCCGCCAGCGCGGTCGCCGCCGCGGAAAAGAGGGGCTGAGGCGAATGGCGCGCACTCTGTTCCTTCCGGCCGCCCTGGCCTGCGCCGCCCTGGCCGCCGGCCCGGCCATGGCCGCCACCACCGAACTCAACCCCAAGGACGTGCATTGGTCGTTCGAGGGGCCGTTCGGCATGTACGACCAGGCCCAGCTGCAGCGCGGCTACAAGGTCTATCGCGAGGTCTGCTCCTCCTGCCACTCGATGAACATGGTCGCGTTCCGCAACCTGGGCGACAAGGGCGGGCCGTTCTGGAATCCGAAATACCCCAACCCCAACGACAATCCGGTGGTCAAGGCGATCGCCGCCGACTACCAGATTCCCGACGTCGACTCCGAAACCGGCGAGGCTATCAAGCGGCCCGGAACCAGCGCCGACTATTTCCCCAATCCCTACGCCAATCCGGTCGCGGCCAAGGCCGCCAACGGCGGCGCCCTGCCGCCGGACATGTCGCTGCTGGCCAAGGCGCGCGAGGGCGGCCCGGCCTACATCTATTCGATCGTGACCAGTGACAGCGCGGCCGGACCTCACGGCATGTCGATTCCGCCGGGCAAATATTACGACCCTTATATCCCCGGTGACATGACCGCCTATTGGCAAGGCGATCCGCACCACGTGCCGCCGGGCGGGTTCATCGCCATGCCCCCGCCGCTGACCCCCGGCAAGGTCACCTTCGATGACGGAACCAAGCCCAGCCTGCAGCAAGAGGCCTGGGACGTCGCCGCCTTCCTCGAATGGGCCGCGGATCCGAAGATGGAAGAGCGCAAACAGGTCGGCGTGGCGGCGATGATCTTCCTGGTCCTGTTCTCCGGCCTGCTGTGGGCGACCTACCGCGGCATTTGGCGCAACGAGGAGCACTAGCGCAATGCCACCTCTCCCATAGGGAGAGGATCGACCGTTCTCAGGTCGGGTGGTGTGGCTTCGGCCACGAGAGCGCTGACCGCCTCGTCCAGGGCCGCCACCTCCTGAGCCTGAGACCCGAGCCGCCGCAGGGCCACTTTGCCCTCATCGGCCTCGCGCCGGCCGACCACGGCGATCACCGGGACCTTGGCCAACGAATGCTCGCGCACCTTGTAGCCGACCTTCTCGTTGCGCAGGTCGGTCTCGACCCGAAGGCCGGCGCCGCGCAGCCTCGCCGCCACCGTACGAGCGTAGTCATCGGCATCCTGGGTGATCGTCGCCACCACCACCTGCGCCGGGGCCAGCCATAGCGGAAAAGCCCCGGCGTAATGCTCGACGAGCACGCCGATGAACCGCTCCATGGAGCCCAGTATCGCCCGGTGCAGCATCACCGGCCTGTGCTTGGCCCCGTCTTCGCCGATGTAGCCGGCGTCCAGTCGCTCCGGCAGGACGTAGTCGAGCTGGTGGGTGCCGCACTGCCAGGTGCGGCCGATGGCGTCCCTCAGATGGAACTCTAATTTGGGTCCGTAAAAGGCGCCTTCATCGGGGAGGCGCTCCACTTCCACGCCGGCCGCGCGGGCGCCGCGCTCCAGGGTGTCCTCAGCCAGGGTCCATTGTTCGTCCGTCCCGAAGCGTTGCTCGGGCCGCAGGGCCAGCTTTACCGAATGCAACTCGATCCCGAGGTCGGCGTAGACGGAGTTGAGCAGATTGACGAAATCGACGGTCTCGGCCTCCACCTGGTCATCGCGACAGAAGATGTGGCCGTCGTCCTGGGCCATCTGGCGCACGCGCAGCAGGCCGAGCAAGCCGCCCGAACCCTCGTTGCGATGCAGGCCGTCGAACTCGGCCATGCGGATCGGCAGGTCACGGTAGCTGCGCTGGCCGTGGTTGAAGATCTGCACGTGACCGGGACAGTTCATCGGCTTGACCACCAGGGTCTCGCCCTCGTCGGTCTCGCAGATGAACATCGAGGCGTGGAATTTGGCCCAGTGCCCGGAGCGCTCCCACAGCGACCGATCCAGGATCTGAGGCGTCTTCACTTCCTGATAGCCGGCGCCCTCCAACCGTCGGCGCAGGTATTCAACCAGCACGCGGTACAGGGTCCAGCCCTTGGCGTGCCAGAACACCATGCCCCGGCCCTCTTCCTGGATGTGGAATAGGTCCATGGCCACGCCGAGTTTGCGGTGGTCGCGCTTTTCCGCCTCCTCGATACGCTTGAGGTGCGCCGCCAGATCGGCGTCAGAGGCCCAGGCCGTGCCGTAGATGCGTTGCAGCTGGGCGTTCCTCTGATCGCCGCGCCAATAGGCCCCGGCGAGCTTGGTCAGTTTGAACGCCTTGCCGACATGGCGCGTGGACGGCAGGTGCGGCCCGCGGCAGAGATCCTTCCACCCTCCCTGGCGATAGACGGTGATCGGCTCGCCGGCCGGGATGTCGCCAATGATCTCGGCCTTGTAGGCTTCGCCGATGCCTTGGAAGTGAGCGATAGCCTCGCCACGGTCCCAGACCTCGCGCGTAATCCGCTCGTCGCGATCGACGATCTCGCGCATGCGCGCCTCGATCACCGCCAGATCATCCAGGGAAAACGGCTCGTCGCGGGCGAAGTCGTAATAGAAACCGTCCTCGACGTTGGGGCCGATGGTCACCTGGGTGCCGGGAAACAGCTCCTGGACCGCTTCGGCGAGCACGTGGGCGGTGTCGTGGCGGATCACCTCCAGGGCTTCGGGGCTATCGCGGGTGATGATCTCCACCGCCCCGCCGCGCTCCAGCGCGCGGCCGAGATCGAGGAGATCGCCGTCAAGTTTGACCAGCAGGGCCTTTTTGGCCAGCGACGGGGAAATCGAGGCGGCGACCTCCGCGCCGGTCACGCCATCGTCGAATTGGCGCGATCGGCCATCGGGAAATTTCAGATCGATCATCTTCAAGTCTTTCGCGGCGGGGCGGGACGGGATCGTATCCCGAGCCGCCGAAGGGATGACATCGGCACAGGCGCCGCGCGGCGAGGAAACCGCCGCGCACCGGTCCGTGCAGGATCAGGGCCTCGGCCGCATAGTCCGAACAGGTCGGCTGGAAGCGGCACTGGCGCCCGATCCAGGGCGAAAGCGTCACCTTATAGGCCAGGTGAGAGACGCGGATGACGCTGTGGTAGAGGTTCATGCCGACGCGCGCCAAGTCTCTCGAGCCATCGAGCGGCGGGGCCGCTCAGGCCGCGTCGGCGGGGCTAGTTCGCGCGGTCTCCCGCTTGGCCAGGGCCTTGGCGCACGCTTCCGCCGTGGCCTCGAACGCGAGCATCGCGGAGGCGTGGCGGGCCGGATAATCCTTGACCGGTTCGAGCATGAAGAGGTCCGAAAAGCGTCCGTTGGGCGCGCTGGCGCCCTGTTTCAACATAGCACGGAAGGCGTCACGCGCCATTTCGATTTCCGAGAGCTCGGCCCCGATCACATGCGCCCCCAGCACCGCCGCGGCCGCCTGGCCGAGCGCGCACGCCTTCACGTCCTGGGCGAACTGCGCCACCCGGGTCCCGTCCATGACCACATCGACCACCACCTTGCTGCCGCACAGCTTGGCGACTTTTTCGGACGAAGCGTCGGGCGCGGCGAGGCGCCCGGCGTGCGGCAGATTGGCCGCCAGGGTCAGGATCTGAGCCGAATAGAGATCATCGATCATCGCCCTCCCATATTGGCGCGCGAAGCTGAAAAAGCCACCGAAGCCTACTCCGCCGCCTGGGTTTTGGGCCGGAACGGCTCGGGCACGCGCCCGTGGGCGCCCTGGCGGGCGAACATCCAGGCCGGATATTCGCTCGGCAGTTCGCTGACCTCGTCGAGCCGCGCCACCTCTTCGGCCGTCAGTTCGAGATCGACGGCGGCCAGATTGTCGTCCAGCTGGTCCACGGTCTTGGCGCCGATGATGACGCTCATGACATGCGACTTGGCCAGCAGCCAGGCCAGGGCCACGCGGGCCACCGAGACGCCGTGGTGATCGCCGACCTCGCGCATGGCGGCCACGCAGGCCCAGGCGCGTTCGCGGTCGACCGGCGGGAAATCGAAACTCGCCCGCCGGGCGTCGTTGGGCGTCGTGGCGCCGGGACCGAACTTGCCGGACAGCAGGCCGCCGGCCAGGGGAGACCACACCATCAGGCCCAGGCGCTCGGCGGAGATCATCGGGACGAGTTCGCGCTCCAGGTCGCGCCCGGCGATGGAATAGTAGGCCTGCAGGGTCTCGAAGCGGGCCCAACGGCGCTCGTCGGCCAGGGTGACCGCCTTGGCGATCTTCCACGCCGCCCAGTTGGAGACGCCGACATAACGGACCAAGCCCTGGCGCACGAGGTCGTCGAGGGCCTGCAGGGTCTCCTCGATCGGGGTGACCGGGTCATTGCCGTGAATCTGATAGAGGTCGATGTAGTCGACCTGCAGGCGCTCGAGACTGCCCTTGACGCTGTCCATGATGTGGCCGCGCGAGGCGCCGGCGTCGTTGGGCCGCGGGCCCATGCGGCCGAACGCCTTGGTGGCGATGACCACGTCCGAGCGTTTGGCCCCGAGGTTCCTGAACGCCTGGCCGAGGCGCCGCTCGCTCTCGCCAAAGGAATAGACGTCGGCGGTGTCGAAGAAGGTCACGCCCGCGGCCAGCGCCCGGCCGACGATCTCATCCACCACCGATTGGTCGAGGGAGCCGATGGCGCGCCAGATTCCGGCGTCTTCATTGCCGCCGAAGGTCATCGCCCCGAGGCAGATCTCGGACACAAAAAGGCCTGTACGGCCCAGCTGGTTGTACTTCATGGGGCTAGCTCCTGAGTCTGGCGAGGATGCGCCGGACTTAGGTATGCGCGGTCGCCGGGAGAAGGGTGGCGAGGCGCCGGGCGGCGGCGCGCGCGGCCGCAATCCGGCCGAGGCGTTTGGCGGCGCCGGCCAGCACCACCAGCAGCTGCGGCTCGTAGCGGTCGAGCGGGCCATTCAGGTCATCGGCGGCTGCGGTCCACTGTGCGCGAGCCTCGGCAGTTCGACCGAGGGCGGCCAAGTCATCGCCGGTCTGCAGGCGAGCGCGATCCAGAAGCCAACGCGGGTCAGTGTTCACCCCAACGAGCGGCTCGGCGGCGAGCTTGGCCACGGTGGCGGCGTCGAGACGCAGCGCGCTGGCCCTGTCGCCACGCCGCGCGGCGAGCGCCGCCTCGAGGAGGCGGGCCCGGGCCCGATAGCCCTG
>DASXMK010000023.1:0-9527 GCA_036495705.1 Caulobacteraceae bacterium
AGACCGGCGCCAAACCCCCCGCCGCCCACACCAACCGCCGCCGCCTGAAGGCCCTGAAGCTGGGGTTCTAGCGAAAGGCCCGCCGCGCCGTTCCGCCGCCTTGCCAACGCGCGGGCCCTCTGCAATAAGCCGCCCTTCCGAAAAACGAGCGGTTCGCCGCTCGGGAGCGCGGGCGTAGCTCAGGGGTAGAGCACAACCTTGCCAAGGTTGGGGTCGGGCGTTCGAATCGCCTCGCCCGCTCCAGAAACAGATCAAATCATTCGGCCCCCGCGGCCGCTTTTGGAGCCGGCCGCGTCACGCCATAACGGTCTGCACCCCACGGAGACGGTCATGGCCCCTATCCTGTTGATCCACGGCGCCTGGCACGGCGCCTGGTGCTGGGACCGGCTGATCCCGGCCCTGGCTGCGCGCGGTCGCCAGGCGGTGGCCATCGATCTGCCCGCCGCCGGCGATGATCCCACCCCGATCGGCCAGGTGACCCTCGATCTCTACGCCGAGCGGGTGGTCGGGGCCCTCGCGGCCCTGGGCGAGCCCGCCGTTCTGGTCGGCCATTCCATGGGCGGCCCTGTCGATCACCGCGGCGGCCGAGCGCGCGCCCGAGCGGATCGCCAGGTTGGTCTATCTGTGCGCCTATCTGCCGCGCGATGGCGAATCCCTGCTGGGTCTGGCTGCCGCCAACGATCCCGCCGAGAGCCTGATCGAGACCATATTCTCTGAGGACGGGGTCAGCGTCACCGCCGGCGAGGCGTGCCTCAGACCGGCCTTCTACGCCGACTGCTCGGACGCCGATGTCGCCTTCGCCAAGGCGCGGCTGCGGCCGCTGCCGGTGCAGCCGGCTTCCGTCCCGGTTCACGTCACGCCGGCGCGGTTCGGCCGCGTCCCCCGGGTCTACATCGAGTGCGTCGAGGACCGCGCAATCCCGCTCGCCCGCCAGCGCGCCATGACGGCGGCGTCAGCCCCGATCGAGGTTCACACCCTCGCCACCAGCCATTCGCCGTTCTTTTCGGCCCCGGACGCCCTGGCCGACATCCTGGCCGAGCTGTAACCGCACCGGCCGCGCCGCTCGTCGGCTAAGACAACACCCCCATGCGCCGCAGCAGCCACAACGAGGCCACCACCGAGGCCGTGCACAGGGCCGAGGCCTCGATGAACCCGACCCCGTGGTGCTGGAACGGTACGCCCGGCACGTTCATGCCGAACAGCCCGGTGATCAGGGTCGGCGGTATGAGCAGGGTCGAGATCACCGTCAGGGTCTGCATGCTGCGGTTGGTGGCCGCGCCGATCAGGGTGTCGATCTCTTCATAGAGCAGTCGCCCGCGGTCCTGCAGGGCCCCGGCCTCGCGATCGGCGTCGTCCAACCAGGCGATCCGGTCGGCGACGCCCTCGCCGGAAAACTCGACATGGCGGCCGTGGCGCCCGGCGTGCGTCCGTCCCAGGGTCGTGCGCAGCACCTGCAACTCTCGGCGCTGGCGCGCGATCGTCCGCCTAAGCGCCGGCAGCCCCGCCTCGCGCGGATTGTGCGGCGCGGTCAGCACATAGTCTTCGATGGCGGCGATCTGGCCGCCCAGCGCTTCCAGCGCTTCCTCGACCCGCCCGGTGTATTGCTCCAGCAGCAGCACCAGGGCCGCCGCCGGCGATCGGATCTGGCGGCCGTGCTCGACCACGTGACGCAGATCGTCGACGGCCAGCAGGGCGTGCAGGCGCCCGGTGATCAGACGTCGGTCGTCGAAGGCGAACAGCAGCCGGCCCGCGCCCTGGGTCTTGCCTGCCAGATCGCGCTCGAAATCGGGCGCCACGCCATAGACCCAGCCGGCCGCCTCTTCGATCTGCACCCGGGCTTCAAGGTCCTTGAACAATTTTGATACCGCGGCCGGCAGATCCGGCATGGCCCGGATCGCCGCCTGTGCGCGCACATCGCCCAGGCGCAGGTGCGTCCAGGTCCATGCCCCCGTGGAGGCGTCCGGGTCGGAGGTCTCCAGCGGGTGGGCGATGCCGTCGTGGAATCGATATGCGCACAGGACGCCGGGCGCCAAACCGTCCCGAGGCTCAACTTCAAGGGTCATCGTCAGCCCGTCCCTGAAGAGTTCTCCGCCGGCTATAGCTCAGTGAGGGACCGTCGTGGAGGGGAGAGACTCGAGCCCGTTCAGGCGCGTGCGTATAGCCGCGCCGGCCGGTGCGCCCCGCGCACCATGTCGCCGGTCTCGCGGATCGTCCCCGAGGCGAGCACGGCCTTGCTGAAATTGCGCTTGTCGGACGCGACGCCGGTCACCGCGTCATACGCCGCCTGCAGCTGGGTGAGGGTGAAGCGCGCCGGCATCAGGCTGAGGAGGATCTCGAAGGCCTTCGCGCGCTCGCGCAGGGCGGTAAGCGCCGCGGCCACGATCTGGTCGTGATCGAAGGCCAGGGGCGGCAGATTCCGCACCGGGCGCCAGCGCGCGTCCTCCGCGTCCGTGTCCGCACGCGGGGACATCTGGTCGGACGGCAACAGCGCCAGGTAGGCGACGGAGATCACCCGCTCGTTCGGCCGCGGATCGCGCCCAGGGGCGCTGAAATTGCCGAACTGGTGAACATCGCCAGCCCCGACCGTCACGCCGGTCTCTTCCAGCAGTTCGCGCCGGGCGCACGCGTCCAAATCCTCGTCAGGCCCGAGGAATCCCCCCGGCAACGCCCAGCAGCCCGCGAACGGCTCGAGCCCGCGCTCGATGAGCAGCAGATTGAGTTCGCCGTCGCGCAGGGTGAACAGCGCCACGTCGGTCGCCACCGCCGGATGGGGATAATCATAGGTATAGGGCATCTTTGTGTCTTGACAACAGTAACTAATATGTTATTGTGTCTTTAACAGGAACCCGCCTTCGCAGCCAAGGGGCAAAGGACAGGATCGTGAGATTTCCTTGCGAAACTGGGGGAAAGGACCCGACGGCGCGCCTGCCAATTGCGACCAATCTGAGGCAATTTCATTGACTGAAAGGCTCAGTTGGCGCTCCATCCAATCAACATAGGGGCTTCATCATGTCTTCTCGCGTTCCCACATCTAGCAAGATCGCTATCGCCGCCGCCGGCCTCGCGCTGTTCGGTGGCGGAGCCTGGCTCTACACCCAGCAGTTTCCGCCCATGGGCGGCACGGTGGCCGGCACCATCTCTCCAGCCCAGCGCTATCGCTCGGCTCAGATCAGCGACGCCGACGTCCAGCTCGGCGACAATTCCGTGCCGCGGCTGATGCAGACCGACGCCTTCCAGCTGATGGTCAAGAATCCGTCATTCCGCGCCATGGCCCGCGACCCGGCCTTCAGCGCCCTGGCCCAGAACTCCACGGCCCTGGCGGCGATGTCGCAGCACGCCTCGCAGTTCCAGGCGCTGGCCAGCAACCGCCAGCAGTTCCAGGCTCTGGTCGCCATGGGCGCCGCGATGAACGCCCAGTCCGCGGCGGCCACGCGCTCCAACGCCGTCGCCTTCGCCTCCCTGGCCAGCGCCCATGGCGCCGCTTTCTCGAGCCTCGCGGCCAACCAGCCCGCGGCCTTCGCCGCCATGGCGCAGCACGCGAACGCCTTCTCGGCGCTGGCCAGCCACGCCCAGGCCTTCGCGGCGATGGCGGCCAATGCCCATGCCTTCGCGCAGTATGCGAACAACGTCCAGGCCTTCGCACATGCCGCGGCCAATGCGTCCGGCAATTCGGCCATGTCGGCCAACGTCGTGGCGTTCCAGTCGCTGGCGGCCGATTCGAAAGCCATGGCGGCGCTGGCCGCCGATTCGCAGGCGTTCTCGGCCCTGGCCGCTAACCAAGTGGCGTTCTCGGCGCTGGCTTCCCAGATGGCCGCCGCCGGCGCCTCGAACTCGGCCATGGCCGCCAGCAACGCGGCCTTCGCCGCCATGGCGGCCAACAGCCCGCAGTTCGCGATGATGGCCAACCAGCCCGCGGCCTTCGCCGCCATGGCGCAGCACGCGAACGCCTTCGCAGCGTTGTCCGGCCACCCGGCCGCCTTCGCCGCCATGGCGTCCAACGCCCTGGCCTTCTCGCGCTACGCCAACAACTTCCCGGCGTTCGCGGCGGCCGCGGCCAATGCGCCTGGCAACTCGGCCATGTCGGCCAGCGCGGCGGCGTTCCAGTCGCTGGCGGCCGATTCCAAAGCCATGTCGGCGCTCGCCGCCGACTCGGCCGCATTCGCGGCCCTGGGCGCCAACAACCAGGCCTTCTCGGCGCTCGCTTCCCAGATGGCGGCCGCCCAGATCTCGAACTCGGCTATGGCCCAGGCGTTCTCGGCCATGGCGGCCAATGGCCCGCAGTTCGCGTCCATGGCGGCCAACGTCCAGCAGTTCGCCGCCTTCGCGCACGCGGCCGAGGCGTTCCAAGCGTTGTCAGCCGCAAGCGCGGCCAACGCCCAGTTCGCCAACGCCCAGAGCGCGGCGGCGCTGGCGGCCAACGGCCCGGCCTTCGCGGCTATCGCCGCCAACAGCCACGCCTTCGCGGCTCTGGCGGCCAACAATGCGGCCATGTCGGCGCTGTCGGCCAACGGCCCTGCGTTCGCGGCCATGCAGTCCAATCCGCAGGCGTTCTCGGCCCTGGCCTCGAATGCGGCGTTCGCGTCCATGGCCGGCAGCTCGAGCTTCGCGGCCGCGGTCGGCCAGAACTAAAAGAACGTTACGCAAAAGTCCCGGCCCCGAACCACTGGGGCCGGGCGGGGGGTTGGTGAATGGTTCTGGCTTTGCCGGCGGATCCGCCGGCTATCGTAGCGCCGGCGCCTGAGGCGTCGGCGCCAACGCGTCCCATCGTCCTGGCTCAGCTGGAGCCGCCCGCCGGGGTCCTGCGTGTCCAGCCGCCGCCCGCCGAACCCGGTGAGAAGAAGGCCCCCAAGCCGGCGCCGACCGGCGGGTTGCGGCTCCTCAAGCCCGAGATCGACCTCGACATGATCCGGACGTCGGATCTCAACCTGCTCTATTTCGCCCCGGCCGAGACCTACCTCACCCCCTACGTCGGCCGCAGCCTGGAAAACGCCCTCGCCTCCCAGAAGCGCATCTTTAACTGGACGCCGTGGGAGCGGACCACGTTGCTCCTCAAGGATTTCGCCGACTACGGCAACGCCGGGGCGCGGGTGACTCCGAACAATACTCTGCTGTTTGAGATCTCGCCGCTCAGCCAGATCTACGAGACCCTCTCGGCCGGCGAGCGCTTCTTCACCCTGTCGAACCACGAGACCACCCACCTGGTGACCATGGACGCGTGGAACCGCCAGGACGCCGGCTGGCGGCGCCTGTTCCACGGCAAGCCGTTCCCGATCGCCGAGCATCCGGAGACTATCTTCTACAACTACCTGACCGCCCCGCGGGTGACCTCGCCGCGCTGGTACCTGGAAGGCAGCGCCGTGTTCATGGAGACCTGGATGGCCGGCGGCTACGGCCGCGCCCAGGGGGCCTACGACGAGATGGTGTGGCGGGCCATGGTCCGCGACAACGCCCGCTTCTACACCCCGCTCGGCCTGGAGGCCGAGGGCGACCAGGTCGACTTCCAGGTCGGGGTCAACGACTATCTCTATGGCACCCGGTTCATGAGCTACATGGCCGAGACCCGCTCGCCGGAAAAGATGATCCAGTGGTGGCGGCGCGACAACGGCTCCAAGGCCTACTACGAGGCCAGCTTCAAGCAGGTCTTCGGTGAGCCGCTCAACAAGGCCTGGAGCGAATGGATCGCCTGGGAGCACAATTTCCAGCGCGCCAACCTGGCCTCGGTCCAGGCCTTTCCGGCTACCCCGACCAAGCGCCTGGCCCCCTTTGGCCTCGGCTCGGTCTCGCGCGCGTTCTACGACGACGCCAACAACAGCCTGGTCGGCGGCTTCCGCACCCCAGGAGTGATCGCCGAAATGGGTGAGTTGTCCTTGGGCGCCGGCAAGATCCGCCATCTGGTCGATATCAAGGGCCCGGTGCTCTATCGCGTGACCTCGGTCGCCTTCGATCCCAAGACCCGGACCGCCTGGTACACGGCCGATAATTTCAACGCCCGCCGCGATCTCGTCCAGCTGGACGTGGCCAGCGGCCACGCCAAGACCCTGCTCAAACACGAGCGCATCGGCGATATCGTCTTCAACCCGGACGACCGCTCGCTGTGGGGCCTGCGCCACGACGAGGGCCTGGTGACCCTGGTGCGCATCCCGGCGCCCTACACCAGCTGGAACCAGGTCCACACCTTCAAATACGGCGAGGTGCCGTTCGACCTCGACATCTCGCCGGACGGGACCCTGCTGTCGGCCTCGGTCGGCGAGGTCAACGGCGACCAGTCGGTGCGCGTCTGGCGGCTGGCCGAGCTTGGGCCTGACGAGCCTGTCAGCATCGCCGAGCTGCGCCTTGGTCAGGCGACGCCGGAAGGTTTCGTGTTCTCGCCTGACGGCCGCTATCTGTTCGGCAGCGCCTATTACACGTGGGTTTCGAACATCTATCGCTTCGAGGTGGCGACCCAGAAGGTCGAGGCGGTCAGCAACGCCGTCACCGGCCTGTTCCGCCCGATCCCGCGCCCCGACGGCTCGCTGATCGCTTTCGAATACACCGGCCAGGGGTTCGTGCCGGTCAGCTTCGACCCCAAACCGCTGTCGGACCTGGGCTCGGTCAAATTCCTGGGCGCCGAGGTCGCCGAGGACCACCCGATCGTCAAGACCTGGGCGGTCGGCTCACCGTCTAAGGTGCCGCTCGATTCCATGATCACCGAGCGCGGCAAGTACGACCCGCTGCATCAGCTGCATTGGGATTCCAGCTATCCGATGCTCGAAGGCTACAAAGGCCACGTAGCGGTCGGCTGGAATGTGCTCCTCGAAGATCCGCTGCAGTTCGACCAATTGAACATCAGCCTGGCCTATTCGCCGGCCGGCGATCTGCCCCTGCGCGAACAGTTCCACGCCATGGTCGACTTCCACAATCTCAAGTGGGACTTCCGCTACTGGCACAACCTGGCCGATTTCTACGACCTGTTCGGGCCGGTGGACCGCAGTCTCAAGGGCGACGCCTTCATCGTCAAATACAAGAACCCGCTGATCTTCGATCCCCCGCAGCAGCTGACCGTCGACGCCGAAGTTGCCGGCTACATTGGCCTCGACACCATTCCCGGGGCCCAGAACGTCAAGGCCGGGAATATCCACGATGTCGCCTCGGCCAAGACCGGCTTCACCTACGAAGACACCGACAAGTCTCTGGGGGCCCTCGACTACGAAAAGGGCATACGCGCCGCCGGCGCCCTGTCCGCCGACTACGCCAACGGCCAGACTTTCCCCAAGGCCTGGGTGGGCCTCGATTTCGGCCGGCCGTTGCCGATCAAGCACGCCTCGTTGTGGCTCTACACCGCCGTGGGCGATGCCGGCGGCGATGCGCAAAATCCGCTGACGCCGTTCTACATCGGCTCGTTCGGCAACAACTACGTCGATATCCGCGAAGTGAAGCGCTACCGCGAATACGACAGCTTTCCCGGCTTCGGCATCGACGCCATCAGCGCCCGCCGCTTCGCCAAGGGCCTCGTCGAGCTGAATTTGCCGCCGGTGTGGCTGGGCGGCATCGGTCAGTCGGCGCTGTATCTCAGTTCGGCCAGGACGGCGCTCTTCAGCGGCGTCATGGAGGTCGACCCGCCGACCGGCCCCCGGCGCACCCTGGAGACAGTGGGCGGACAAATCGACTTCAATCTGACGGTCGCCCTGCGCCTTCCCATGGTGCTCTCATTAGGATACGCCGCAGGGCTGGAATCAGGCCAAAAGACAGGGAGCGAGGGGATGATCTCGCTCAAGATACAATGATTGAAGGGCCGCGGCCTTTCGTTAGCTGGGAAGGCGAGGGGTGGAGCTGATCGCGATCAAGGCTCTGGTCGCCTTCGCGCCGGTGCTGCTGTTCCTGGCGGCGTTCGAATGGCTGGACGCCTTCAAGCTGGTCTCCCTGCGCACCATCGGATTGCTGCTGGCCGCCGGCGGAGCCCTGGCCATCGTCAGCTACGGCGTCAACGGCCGCTTCATCGACGCCATGCCGATCGGCTTCTCGCCGTTCAGCCGCTTCGTCTCCCCGCCCATCGAGGAATGTCTCAAGAGCGCCCTGATCCTGGCGCTGTTCATGCGCAACCGCATGGGTTTCGTGATCGACGCCGCCATCGTCGGCGTCGCCGTCGGGGCCGGGTTCTCGGTGGTCGAGAACCTCATCTACATCGGCGTCTTCACCCAGGCCAACGTCGGGGTGTGGGTGGTGCGCGGCTTCGGCACCGCCCTGATGCACGCCGGCGCCTGCGCCCTGTTCGCCGTCGTCGGCCAGTATCTCACCCAGCGCTACATGCGCATCGAGGCCCAGCGTCACCGTTTCGAGGTGCTGCTGTTCCTGCCGGGCCTGGCCCTGGCGATCGTGGTCCACAGCCTGTTCAACCAGTTCGCGCCCCAGCCGGTCATCGCCATGGCCCTGACCCTGGTGATCGTCCCGCCGGTGCTGTTCCTCATCCTCACCCGCAGCGAGCACGCCGCCCACACCTGGCTGCTCACCGACTATGAAACCCACCAGCATATGCTGGACGACATCCGCGCCGGGCGCCTGGCCGACAGCCCGGGCGGCCGCTTCGTCCTGGCCATGGCCGAGCAGTTCCCGCCCGAGGTCGGGGCTGACATGTTCCGCTACATCCAGGTCCACACCTGGCTGGTGGCCAAGGCCGAGGAGGACCTGATCGAACGCGAGAACGGCGGGCACGAGGACCTCGGCCAGGAGGTGCGCGAGCGCCTGGTCGAACTGCATACGCTCGAAAAACGCATCGGCAAGACCGCCCTGCTGGCGCTCAGCCCGCACCTGCACTTCACCCGCAGCGACCTGTGGGAGATCCACGAACTCGAGGCCCACGCCGCCCACGGGGGCTAGAGCCTGATGATCTCGCACCGGAGAGATGCGAGGTCTGAATCAGGCTCTACACGTTGAATCTGACGCCTAACTCCGATCGATGCGGGCCGCGAAGCAGCCGCGGGCGGCGTTGTGGGCGTGCAGATAGGCGGCGTCAGAGTTTGCAAACAGGCGCAGGATCGTCGCCTCCACCGCGGGCCCTTCGACCACCTCGGCGTCGATCATCATCGCCGCGGCATCGAAAGCGCGCACCGCGATCGCCTTGCGCGTGGCCAGCACCGGCGGGACTTCGTCCACGAACCGGGCCGGAGCCCTGGCTCGCTCGTTGACGAAGATGGCGTGGCGGCCGCGATACGGCGTCTCGGCGCTCTGGTATTCGTGGTTGAGCAGCAACAGGCTCTGGCCCGGCGCCGCGTCCTCCAGCAGCACCCGGCAGGGGTAGCCGACCGGCGCGTCGGCGATCACGCGCACGATGTGGCGCTCCGCCAGCGCGTCGTCTGGCAGGCCGAACAGGGGGCGGAAGGGCTCGATGTCGAGGCCGGCGATCATATAGGTCATGGTGGGTCATCCGTATTGCGGGATGATCTGACTAGCCCCGCGGGCGGCCGCAGAAACTCCGTCTCTTGCGGTGGAATTTGACAGCCCTCTCCTCCCCCCTCTGGGGGAGGGGGAGATGGTGAAGGGGTGGAGGGGGC
>DASXMK010000024.1:0-8319 GCA_036495705.1 Caulobacteraceae bacterium
ATGCTCATCGACGAGTTCACCGGCCGGATGATGCACGGCCGGCGCCTGTCGGAGGGCCTGCACCAAGCCATCGAGGCCAAGGACGGAGTAGATATCCAGCCCGAGAACCAGACCCTGGCCTCGGTCACCATCCAGAACTACTTCCGGCTATACGACAAGCTTTCCGGGATGACCGGCACCGCCGCCACCGAGGCCCAGGAATTCTTCGACATCTACAAGATGGACGTGGCTGAAATCCCGACCAACCGGCCGGTCATGCGCCGCGACGAGGACGACGAGGTCTACCGGACCGCCGACGAAAAGAACAAGTCGATCATCGACCAGATCGTCGACTGTCACAGCCGCGGCCAGCCGGTGCTGGTCGGCACCGTCTCGATCGAGAAGTCGGAACAGCTTTCGGCCCTGCTGGCCGCCCACAAATGGGAACGGGACGGCAAGCGCGTGACCGGCGTGCCGCACAACGTGCTGAACGCCCGCTATCACGAGCAGGAAGCCTTCATCATCGCCGATGCCGGGGTGCCCGGAGCGGTGACCATCGCCACCAACATGGCCGGCCGCGGCACCGACATCAAACTCGGCGGCAATATCGACATGCGCCTGGCCAAATGGCGCACCGAGCAGTCGGGCCTGGGCATCGAACCCACGCCCGAGGCCGAGGCCGAGGAGCGCACCTCGCTGGAGGCCGAGATCGAGGCCGCGCGCAACGTCGCCTTGGGCGCCGGCGGCCTGTTCGTGCTCGGCACCGAGCGCCACGAGAGCCGGCGCATCGACAATCAGCTGCGCGGTCGCACCGGCCGGCAGGGCGATCCCGGCCGCTCCAAGTTCTTTCTCTCGTGCGAGGACGACCTGCTGCGCATCTTCGCCGGCGAACGCCTGGACGCCATCATGCGCACCTTCGGCGTCGAGGAAGGCGAGGCCATCACCCACCGCTGGCTCAACGGCGCGATCGCCACCGCCCAGAAGCGCGTCGAGCAGCGCAACTACGAGATCCGCAAGAACCTTCTGAAATACGATGATGTGGTCAACGACCAGCGCAAGGCGGTGTTCGAACAGCGCCACGAGTTCATGGTCGCCGACGACCTGTCGGAGATCGTCGCCGAGATGCGCCACGACACCATCGAGGACATCGTTGGCCGCTTCCTGCCGCCTAAGGCCTATGCCGATCAGTGGGACGTCGACGGCCTGACCGAGCAGGCGAAGGATCTGCTGGGCCTCGATCTGCCGATCAAGGACTGGGCGGCCGAAGAAGGCATCGCCGACGACGAGATCAATCAGCGGCTGACGGCGGCTTCCGACGCCCGCGCCGCCGAGCGCGAGACGCTGATCTCGCCCGAGCAGACCCGGCAACTCGAAAAGAACTTCCTGCTGCAGATGGTCGACATGCAGTGGCGCGAGCACCTGACCCACCTCGATCATCTGCGCAACGTCATCGGCCTGCGCGGCTATGGCCAGCGCGACCCGCTGAACGAGTACAAGACCGAGGCCTTTTCGCTGTTCGAGACCCTGATCGGCGACCTGCGCCAGAACGTCACCCGCTGGATGATGACGGTGGAGTTCCGCTTCGCGCCGCCCGAGCCGGCGCCGCCGCCGATGTTCGAGGTGCACATGAACCCGTTCACGGGCGATAACGAGCGGGCTCTAGAGACCGTCGGCGCGACCTTGGCCTCCGGCGGCGCCGACGAGCGTCGGGCCCTGCCCCTGTCGGCCCTGCCGGCGGGCTTCGAGAGCACTGGCCGCAACGCCCCCTGCCCGTGTGGCTCGGGCAAGAAGTTCAAGCACTGCCACGGCGCACTGGTCTAGGTCTTGATCGCCTGCGATTTCCTGGTCGTCGGATCGGGCATCGCCGGAGCCTCGATCGCCTGCGAATTGGCCCCGCACGCCAAGGTGATCGTGGCCGAACAGGAGGATAGGGCCGGTTACCACACCTCTGGACGCTCGGCGGCCATGTACATCGTCAGCTACGGCGTGGCGCCGGTGCGGATGCTGACCGCCGCCAGCCGCGCCTTCTTCGATTCCCCGCCTGACGGTTTCGCTGACTATCCCTTGCTCACGCCGCGGGGGTGCCTGACCATCGCCAGGGCCGACCAGTTCGAACGCCTGGCCCAGGAAGAGCGGGCCCTGGCCGAGACAGCCAGCGTCTTCCGCGAAATCGGTGAGGCCGAGGCCAAGGCCCTGGTTCCCCGGCTGAAGGACGGCGCGGCGGCCCGAGCCCTTTACGAACCGGACAGCGCCGACATCGACGTGGCCGCCCTGTTGCAAGGCTTCATGCGCCTGGCCAAAGCCCGCGGCGCGGAGTTCCGGGTCGACGCCGGCCTCACGGCGCTGGATCGCCATGGCCAATTCTGGCGGGCTAGTTTGAGTGACGGCGAAACCATCGTCGCCGGGACCCTCATCGACGCCGCCGGGGCCTGGGCCGACACCGTGGCCGGGCTGGCCGGCCTATCCGCCCTGGGCCTCACGCCCAAACGCCGCACGGCGATCCTGATCGACCCGCCCGCCGGTGTCGAGATCGACGGCTGGCCCAATGTCCTCGACGTCTCCGAACAGTTCTACTTCAAGCCGCAGTCGGGCTTGATCCTGGCCTCCCCCGGCGATGAGACCCCTTCGCCGCCGGTGGACGCGGCCCCGGAAGAACTGGACATCGCCGTGTGCGTCGACCGAATCCAGGCGGCGGCCGACTTGCCGGTCCGGCGCGTGACCCGCGCCTGGGCCGGGCTGCGCACCTTCGCGCCGGATCATGCCCCGGTGATCGGCCACGACCCGCGCGCCGCCGGCTTCTTCTGGTTCGCCGGTCAGGGCGGCTACGGTATGCAGACCTCGCCCGCCGCAGCCTGCTTCGGCGCCGCCCTAGCCCTGGGCAGGCCGATTCCGACCGATCTCGCCGAACGCGGCCTGACCGAAATCACCTTTTCCCCCGCCAGGCTGGCGGCCTGACAGATTGTACGAAAGCTCCTGAAAGTCCGCCTTCAGACGATGACCGAGCCGGCCTTGCCCCAATAGGCGTCCCGGATCAGACGCTTGTAGAGCTTGCCGGTGGGGTGGCGCGGCAGTTCGGCCATGAAGTCGATCCGGCGCGGCGTCTTAACGTGCGAGAGATTGGCGCGGGCGAAGGCGCTGAGCTCGGCGGCCAGAGCCTCACCAGCTTCGGACCAGTCCACCGGCTGGACGACGGCCACCACCTCCTCGCCCATCTCCTCATGCGGAGCGCCGACCACCGCCACGTCCGCCACTTTGGGGTGGGTGATGATCAGATTCTCGATCTCCTGGGGATAGATGTTCACCCCCCCGGAGATGATCATGAAGCTCTTGCGGTCTGTCAGAAACAGATAGCCGTCCTCGTCCAGCCAGCCGACATCGCCCAGGGTCGTCCAGCCGTGCTTGTTGCGGCTTTCGGCCGTCTTGTCCGGATCATTGTGGTATTCGAACTCGCCGCCGCCGGCGAAATAGACTGTGCCTTCGCTGCGCGCCGGGAGGGGATCGCCGGCTTCGTCGCAGATCTTCACCTCGGCCATCAGACCCTTGCCGACCGAGCCCTTCTTGCGCAGCCACTCCTCGGAGGTGATGGCGCAGAAGCCGTTGCCCTCGGTGCCGGCGTAGTATTCGTGAACGATCGGGCCCCACCACTCGATCATTGCCTGCTTGACCGGCACCGGGCATGGCGCGGCGGCGTGGAACACGCTTTTGAGCGAAGCGTGATTGTACTGGGCGCGGGTCTCCGCCGGCAACTTCAGCATACGAACGAAATGGGTTGGCACCCACTGGGCGGTCGTCACCTGGTATTTCTCGATATAGGCCAGCGCCGCTTCCGGATCGAAGCGCTCCATCAGAACCACCGTCCCGCCCAGGGCCAGAACCGCCATCGACCAGCCGAGTGGAGCGGCGTGATACAGCGGGGCCGGCGAAAGATAGACGCTGTCGAAGTTCCACCCGTACAGCGCCTGACCCATCATGCTCAGGCCATTGGGCGCGTCGATCGGACCGCCGCTGGCCACACCCGCGCGCTTCACCCCTTTCGGCCGACCCGTGGTGCCCGAAGAATAGAGCATGGCCGAGCCGGCGCTCTGGTCGGCGATCGGGGTTTGCGGCATGCCCGCGCGCGCCGCCTCGAAGCTTTCGTACGGTCCCGTCGCGCCGTCGACCATGAACAGACGGACGCCGGGAATGAGCGTGGCCAGCTCGGCCGCCACAGCGGCCACGCCGGCGGAGGCGATGAACGCCTTGGCGGCGCTGTCCTTGGCGATGTACTCGACCTCGCCGGCCGTGAGCTTGGATGAGATGCAGGTGAAGCGCAGGCCTGACCGCTGCGCCGCCCACAGCACCTCGTAGCACCGGGGGCTGTTGTCCATGAACAAGGCCACCGCGTCGCCGGCCTGGAGGCCGAGCTGGCGAAACAGGTGCGCGCCCTGATTGGAGCGCGCCTCAAGCTGGCCGTAGGTCACCGTCTCGCCCGAGGCGGCCATGATGTAGGCCGGTTTGTCGGGATGCGACTTGGCGTGGATCGAGGGGTGCATGTCAGGCCGCCTGCGCCGCGGCCTTGCCGAGGACCATATCGGCGGCCTTTTCGGCGATCATGATCGTCGGGGCGTTAGTGTTGCCCGACACCAGGCGCGGCATGATCGAGGCGTCGACCACGCGCAGGCTCTCGAGCCCGCGCACGCTGAGGGACGGGTCCACGACGGCGTCCGGACCGTGGCCCATCTGGCAGGTGCCGACCGGGTGGTAGATGGTCGAGCCCGCCATGCGCGCGTAGTCCAGCAGCGCGTCGTCCTTGAAGGCCGCGAGCCCGGGGGCGAGCTCGTGATCGACGATATCGGTCAGGGCCGCCTGGCGGGCGATATTGCGGCCGATGCGCAAGGAGGCCACCACCACCTCCTGGTCCAGGGAAGCCGAGAGATAGTTGGGCGTGATCGCCGGGTGCGCCTTGGGATCGCTGGAGTTAATGCGGATCCGGCCCCGGCTCTCGGGCCGGACCTGGCATGGCGCGATGGTCAGGCCGGGTTCGTTCTCGAGCACCATCTTCTGCTCGTTGACCAGCTTATCGGTGTCCATGGTCGCCGGCAGGATGTGATACTGGATGTCCGGCCCGGCCAGGTCCGGTCGCGACTTGCAAAACGCCGCGATATGCGCCGCCGACAAGGTCAGCAGTCCCTTGCGCAGGAACAGGTACTTCATCGTCTCGCCGAGGAAGCGGCCGCCGCGGGTAAGCTCATTCACCGACACAATCCCTGGCCGCAGGCGCCAGGTCATGGTGACGACATAGTGGTCCTGAAGGTTTTCGCCGACGCCCTTGAGGTCATGCACCACCTCCACGCCAGAGGCGCGCAACAGCGCCCCGTTGCCGACCCCGGAAAGCTGCAGCAGCTGGGGTGAATTGATCGCCCCGCCGCTCAGTATGACTTCACGCGCGGCGCGGGCGCGGCGCTTGGCGAAGCCCTGCTGGAACTCCACGCCCACGGCGCGCTTGCCGTCGAACAGCACTCTTGTCGCCAGCGCCCGGGTCTCCACCCTAAGATTCGAGCGCCCCATGGCCGGGTGCAGATAGGCGACGGCCGCGGAACAGCGCTGCCCTTTCTTCACCGTCAGCTGGTAATAGCCGACCCCCTCCTGTTCGGCGCCGTTGACGTCGTCATTGAGTGGGATGCCGGCCTGGACGCAGGCCTGGATCACGGCGTCGGAAACGGCGTGGGTCTGGGTGACATCGGAGACATTCAGCGGCCCGCCGACGGCGTGATGCTCGCTGGCCCCACGCTCCTGGTGTTCGGCGCGCAAGAAATAGGGCCGCACATCGTCCCACCCCCAGCCCTCGCAGCCGAGTTGGCGCCAGCCGTCATAGTCCGCCCTCTGGCCGCGGATATACAGCAGGCCGTTGATCGAGGACGATCCGCCCAGCACCTTGCCGCGCGGCCAGATGTGCACCCGTCCGCCCGTGCCGGGGTCCGGTTCGGTAGCGTAGAGCCAGTTCACGCTGGGATCCTTCAGCGTCTGGGAGTAGCCCACCGGCACGTGGATCATCAGGTTGGAGAAGAACTGGCCCGGGTTGTGCGTCGGCCGATCATCTCCGCCGGCCTCGAGCAGCAGCACCCGGGTCTTGCCGTCGGCGCTGAGGCGGTTGGCGAGGACGCATCCGGCCGATCCGGCCCCCACGACGATGATATCGGCCTCGATGTCGTCCGCCATGCAATCCTCGTGCGATCATGCCTCGAAAGACCTTAGGGCGGCCCAAGGCCGGCCGTAAAGGCGCCCGCTTGACTGTCGCGGCGTAAGGCTGAAGCCATGCCAGCCTCAACCGACTGGGACCCGCCATCATGATCGCGCCGGCATTCGAAACCCTGCTCTACGCCGTGGAGGACGGGATCGCGACCATCACCCTCAACCGACCGGAGAAGCTGAACGCTTTCACCGCCAAGATGATGGCGGAGATGATCGCCGCCTTCGACCTGACCGACGCCGACGACGACGTCCGGGCGGTGATCGTGACCGGCGCGGGGCGAGCCTTCTGCGCTGGCGCCGACCTTTCCGCCGGCGCGGCGACTTTTGATCACCGGCAAAGCAGCGATCCCATTCGCACCCAGGCGCGCGTCGGCGGCGTGCAGCGTGACGGCGGCGGCCGGCTGACCTTGCGCATTTTCGACAGCCTGAAGCCGGTGATCGCCGCCGTGAATGGCCCCGCCGTGGGCGTTGGCGTCACCATGCAACTCGCCATGGACCTCCGTCTGGCCTCCACCGAGGCGCGATTCGGCTTCGTTTTCGCCCGCCGCGGCATCACTCTGGAGGCGGCCTCGTCATGGTTCCTCCCGCGTTTGGTGGGCATGCAGACGGCCTTGGAGTGGTGCTACACCGGCCGGGTGTTCCCGGCTCAGGAGGCCTTCGACAAGGGACTGGTGCGATCCCTGCATGCGCCGGCCGATCTGATCCCGGCGGCCCGGGCGCTGGCGCGCGAGATCGCCGACAGCACCGCCCCGGTCTCCATTGCGCTGACCCGGCAGATGCTGTGGCGCATGGCCGGGGCCGACCAGCCCATGGAGGCGCACCGGGCCGACAGCCGGTCGATCCAGGCGCGGGGCGCGTCAGCCGACGCCGCCGAAGGCGTGACCTCATTTCTTGAAAAACGCGCCCCGCACTATCCCAACCGGGTATCGAGCGATGTTCCTGACATCTGGCCGCACTGGAAGGCCCGCGATTTCAGTTGAACACGACCGCGCTACTGCGTCCGCTCGCAGTCGAAAGGCGAGTTCGACTCTAGCGTCACCTATTGACGACAAATACGTCATAAAGAGCTTGTCGCAATCTGGGAAAGACCATAAGAGCGGGCGCAGTGAGTGCTGGGTTATGGCCGGGTTACAATCACCCGAATTCAACCGAAAGACCATACATGGACGACAAAGCTGAAATAATCGAAATGACCGCCGAGATCGTGGCGGCCTACGTTGAAAACAACAACATATCCACGGGGGACCTGCCGGCGCTAATCCAAAGCGTGCACAGAGCTCTCACCTCAGTCGCCGCCGGCGGCGAGGCCGTAGATCCGGCCCCAAAAGAGCCGGCTGTGCCGGTGCGTCGGTCGATCACTCAGGACTATCTGATCTGTCTCGAAGACGGGCGGAAGTTCAAATCGCTGAAGCGCCACCTGCGGACCAAGTACAACATGAGCCCGGAGGACTACCGGGCGAAATGGGGCCTAGCCAAAGACTATCCCATGGTCGCGCCCAGCTACGCCAAGGCGCGTTCTGACCTTGCCAAGCAAATGGGTCTGGGCCAGGGCGGACGACAGGCGGCAAAGCCCGCGAAGCGGCGCTAGATCAAAGCGGACTATTTTCAGACCTTGACCCCTCTCGCGTTCGGAGAGGGGTCTGAACTCCAAGACGTATCAGACGGCCGCCGCCTGGGCTTCGGCGCGGATGCGCTCGACCATGGAAAACAGGCCGTTGGACCTCTGGCGCGACAGGGCGCCGGTGAGGCCCAGGCGCTCGAACGCCGCCCGGGCGTCGAAGGCCAGGATCTCCGCTGGCGTGCGCCCACCATAAAGGCCAAGCAAGATCGCGATCAGGCCGCGCACGATATGGGCGTCGGAATCGCCGCGAAAGCTTAGCCGACCGCCTGGTTCACGCCGGGCGATCAGCCACACCTGGCTGGCGCAGCCCCGCACCTTGTTGGCTTCGCTATGCTCGCTGTCCGATAGCGGCTCGAGTCCGCGCCCGAGATCGATCACATAGCGATAGCGCTGCTCCCAGTCGCCCAGCAGGTCGAGTTCCTCGGCCAGTTCATCGACGACGGCGTCCATCACCGGCTGGGCGGGCGTGGTTTGATCCATGGCCAAGG
>DASXMK010000025.1:0-2493 GCA_036495705.1 Caulobacteraceae bacterium
CCCGAAGGGACGAAGGGGGGGCTCGCCCCCGGCCCTTCAGCCTCCCCGGAAGCGGTACTCGAGGCGCACGCCGAAGGTCCGCGGCATGCCGGTGGAGCGCACCGCGGTGTCGATGTTGAGGTAGGCACCGGTCCAATAATAGGTGTCGCCGAGGTTGCGGGCCCAGATCGACGCCCGCCAAGCCCCGTCCTGGGACTCGACGCCCAGGTCCACATCCACCAGGGCGTAGGACCCGATCGCCACCAGCGGGATCTCGCCCAGCGCCGTGTTGGTGGCGCTGCGGTAGCTGACATTGACGTCGGCGAAACCGTCGAGGCCTTCGCTCACCGGGTGGTGGTAGCTGGCCCCGCCGGTCAGGGTCCACTTCGGGGTGTTCGGGAATGGCTCGCCGCCAAAGTTCTGTTGCGCGCCGAAGATGTTGAAATTGGTGAAATTGTCGAGGATCTCGGAGTCGATGTACGAGGCGTTGCCGGTGAGGGTCAGGCCGGGAGTCGGGATCCAGGTCGCTTCCAGTTCGGCCCCGATGATGCGCGATTTGGGAATATTGATCAGTTTCAGGAGGCGCACGAACAGCGGGTCCGAGACGCTGCCCAGCACCTGCTTGTCGCTGTAGTCGTAATAGAAGGCCGCCCCGTTCAGCTGCACCGTGGGGCCCAGCCCGGCCTTGAACCCGGCCTCATAAGCGGTGACCGCCTCCTGCCTGGCCGGGTCGAACTGGGTGGTGCTGGTGGCCCCAAGGTCCGGATAGCCGCCGGCTTTGAAACCGCGCGAGACGTTGGCGTAGAGCATCACCCGCGGGTCGAGTTGCCAGTCGAGCCCGGCCCGCCACGAGACATTGTCCTCATCCAGGGTGCTGACCACCATGGTCGGAACGAAGGTCGGGCTGGCGGAGACGCAGGCCCCGGGCAGGATCGGCGGATTGGGCGGCAGGCCCAGAACGCCCACGCGGATGATGTTCTCGAACGGGCCGAAGTCCGCGGCGGCGTTGCCATCGCCGGTGTCGGCCGAGCAGCCGGTGAAGTGATCGATGGCCCGCGTGTAGCGCACGCCGGCGTTCAGTTTCAGGGTGTTGGTCAGGTTGTAATCGACATTGCCGAACACGGCGTAGGAATGCGAATTCTGGTTGTCGATGTCGCGGAAGGTCTTGAACAGCGGCAGGCCGAAACTGGAGAACGTGAAGGCCTGGGTGCTGCCGCTGAGGTCGTCGTAATTGGTCTCGGCCACCCGGTCGGAAGAATAATCGCCGCCGAACACGACATTGGCGCGATCGCCGATGCGCCCGGAAATGCGCGCCTCCTCGTACCACGACGAGATCTTGCCGACTGTCAGCTGCTGCAGGCCCGACAGCGGCGTGCCGTCGGTATCGACGTTCTGGAACTCCTTGTAGTGGCTGTATGAGGTCAGCGAGGTCAGGGTGAAGCCGCCCGGCAGCTCGTAATCGCCGCGCAGGTTGGCCTGGAAAAAGCGGTTGTCGCGGCGATAGCTCTCGTCCGGGTTCCAGTCCGCCGCCGTGTCGTTGGGCGGGGCGATCGGGAAGGTGGCCAGAGCCGGGATCAGGGGCACGGAGGTAGGCTCGACCTGGATCAGCTGGACGGCCTGGGAATCCGAGCGATCGATGAAGCCGTTGACGTTGAGTTCGATTTTCAGCCGGCTGGTCGGCCGCCAGTCGACGATCAGGCGCGCGGTGGTGAGGTCGGTGGCCCCGTTGGTCAGGCCGGGTGTGGTGGTGCTTTTCTGCCAGCCGTCGCCGCCGTCGTGGCGCGCCGCCAGGCGGATGCCCAAGGTGTCGCTCACCGGCCCGCTGACGTAACCGCCCAGGCTCCAGGCGTTGTAATTGCCATAGCTGGCCTCGGCCCCGGCCTCGAAGGTCCGGGTCGGCTTGGCCGCCACCAGGTTGATCGCCCCGCCGGTGGCGTTCTCGCCGAACAGCGTGCCCTGGGGGCCTTTCAGCACCTCGATGCGCTCCAGATCGAGATTGCCGCCGGTGGTCTCGATGGTGAACGGGATCGGGGCCTGGTCGGAATAGACGGTGACCGTCGGGCGCCCGCCCATGCTGATGTCGACGAAGCCGACGCCGCGCAGGGTGTAGATCGGCGTGCCGACCACCGACTGGGTATAGGAGAGGCCGGGGACGACGCGGGGAAGATCGCTCAGCCGCACGATCCCCTGGCGGAGCAGCTGCGGGCCGCTCACGGCGCTGATCGACATCGGGACCTTGTTGATCGCCTCTTCGCGCTTCTGGGCGGTGACGATGATCTCCGGCACCGCCGTCGCCGTCGCCGCCGCATCGGCGGTCGCGGCCGTGGCCGGCGCCGCCGCCAGGGCCAGGGAAGAGACCCCGGCGAGCAACGCCACGGCCGGCGTCCACAAAGGCCTTTTCGCCGCATTGTGTGTCATTGTGAATCTCTCCCCCGGGTCGCCAGACGATCGCCTGGTCGACACTTTATTCCACACCGCAGAATGTTTGCAGGATTAGACGTCCGATTTTTCGCC
>DASXMK010000026.1:0-2362 GCA_036495705.1 Caulobacteraceae bacterium
TCCTCGTTGACCTCCCAGACGTCATAGACCGCCCGGCCCGCCTGGATATTCAGGGCGGTGAGCATGCCGGTCATCATGGCGTGGTCCTGGTTGTTGTACTTGTGCATGCCGTTGCGGCCGACGAGCCAGAGGCCCGGATAATTGGCGGCGATGTCGGCCCGCACCGCGTCGACATGGTCGCGATAGGCAGCGTCATAGACCGGGTAGGCCTTGGGCTGACGGACGACGCAGCCGTCGACCACGTCGGTGGCGCGCATGAGGCCGATGGTCTCGATCTCACGCTTGGCCAGGGCGATCAGGTCCTCGTCGCTGGACGTCCACTGACCGTCGCCTTCGAAACAGAAATACTCCAGGCCGAGGCAGGTGGAGACCGGATCCGGGATCATCTCCGGCGACCAGGAGCGGAAGTTCTGCACCCGGCCGACCCTGACCGCCGGATCGTGGATATAGACCCAGTTGTCGGGCAGCTCCCTGACCGACTGGCCGATCAGCACCACGGTCAGGAAGTCACGGTAACCCAGGGCCATGGCCGCGTTCTGACTGGCCGGCGGCGGCGATATCGAACCCATCAACTCACGGATCGGGGCCGAGGAGACGACATTGCCGGCGGTGAAGGCCAGGGGCTCACCCTGGCCGTTCACCGCCGTGACGGTCCACAGGCCGGCGCCGGCGTCGAAACTGAGGCCGGTGACCTTGACGCCCATCTCGACCTTGCCGCCCAGGGCGGCGATCCTGGCGACGCAGGCTTCCCACATCATTCCCGGCCCACGCCGAGGATAGCGGAAGGATTCGATCAGGGTCTTGGGGCCGTCGCCCGAGGCGCGGTGCAGGCCCAGCGAGCGCTTCACCCCGTCCAGCACCGCGGCCAGCAGGTCCAGGCCCTTGATGCGCTGGGCGGCCCAATCGGCGCTGATGTCGTCGCAGCTCATGCCCCACACCTTCTCGGTGTAGGTCTTGAAGAAAATGCCGAACAGGCGCTCGCCAAACTGGTTGCGCACCCATTGATGGAAGGTGGCCGGATCGCGAATCGGGGTCAGCTTGGCCCAGCCGAACGAGGCCATGCACAGGGCGCTCTCGAACGGGCCCAGGTTCCGCAGGGCCTCGAAGGCGCGCAAGGGATAGGCGTAGAATTTGCCGCCGTAAAAGATGCGCGACAGGCGCGGTCGCTCGATGAAATCGTCCGGCAGGATCTCGTTCCACAGGTCCACCACCTCCTTCGACTTGGAGAAGAAGCGGTGGCCGCCGATGTCGAACAGAAAGCCCTTGTAGTGGGCGGTGCGGCTGATGCCGCCGACATATTGCGGGTCCTTCTCGAGGACCAGCACCTCGCCGCCGGCTTTGGCCAGCTGATAGGCCGTGGTCAGGCCGGCCGGGCCGGCGCCAATGACGAGCGTGTTGACCGCTTGAGACATGATCGGGGCGGCTTCCCTCGGGGTTGACACAATCCGGGCCCTCCCGCCCGAACGAATCCGTAAGCGCGCGCCACGGCGCCCTTTAGAGCATTCAGGCCGGATGGGTAAGGGCGCGGCGGCCAAGTTGGCCGAGCGCCAGGGGCGAGAGCGCCAGGCCGACCGCCATGAGCGGCGCGACGACGAATCCCCAGCCGAAATCGTTCGGCTGGCCGATGACCATGAAGCCCAGGGTGTAGCCGCTGACCAGGGCCGCAAGGCGCAGTCCGAGCGGGTCCTTGCGCGCCGCCGCGCCCAGCAGGGCCAGGGGTGTGATGACGGCGGTAAGGGTCTTGCCCAGAAGCACGGTCAGAAGGTTCCACTGGGCCGTAGCCATGACGAACGCCCAGCCGCCAAACTTCACCCAGCCGGGCGAGGCCAGATCCCGCGGCGAGGTGAGGGCGATAACCTGGCAGGCGTGGGCGGCCAGGGCCGCGAGGCTGACCGCCAGGGCGAGGCCAAAGGCGATGGCCTCGCTTCGGCGAGACTCGAAAAGCGCCAGCCCGGCCATGACCAGCAGATAAGGCATGGCCAGCTCGCGGATCAGGGCCGCCAGCAGGCCGACGATGACCGCGGCCAGGAAGCGCCTTTCGGTGCGCAGGGCCAGCGACAGGGCGATGAGCAGGCCGGCCCAGCATTCGTGGAACAGGCCAAGGGTGAGGCCGGGCATGGCCCAGGCGACGCCGGTGAACAGGGCGAGCGGCGTCCACGCCAGCCACAGCAGGCCGCGAGCGGCGGGCCACAGGCGCAGGGTCCAGGCGGCGAGGACCGCCAGGGCCAGGGCCTTCATGACCAGGTTGGCGGTGGCCAGGTCTGGGGCGCGGGCCATGAGCACGGCGAGCGCCGGCGGGCGCACGGTCACGAACGGGCGCAAAGGAAAGCCGCCGGCGCGCTGGGCGGCGACGGCGGCCGCC
>DASXMK010000027.1:0-4051 GCA_036495705.1 Caulobacteraceae bacterium
TACCGGCGCGGCGATCCCCCATCCCCGGCTGCGCCGGTACTTCCCCCTTGAGAAGGGGGAAGAGAGGCTGCGCAAATTACCGGCGCGCGAGACTAATAGATGGCCGGGCGCTCAACCGGCGGCGCGGCCGGCTTTTTAGCCGTCTTCGGGGCCGGCTTGGGTTTCGACGCCGGCTGAGCCGCCGCCAAGACCTTCGGTTTCACGGGCTCCGCCTTGGCCTCGGCCTTGGGTTTCGGGGTCTCCGCCTTGGCTTCGGCTTTCGGTTTCGAGCTCGCTGTCGGCGCCGGCGATACGCCCTGGGCGGCCGCCAGGGCCTGGTGGGCCGCTTCCTCGGCCTTGAGTTCGGCGTTGTACTTGGCCAGCTGCTCGTCGTAGCGCTTGGCGTCGGCGTTCTTCTGCTCCTCGTAATGCTTCAACGCCTCCTGATAGGCGTTCTGCGATTTCGTGTAGGAGCTGGGCTCCGGCGGCGCCGCCTCGGCGGTGGGCGCGGGCGGCGGCGGGTTGAGCATGGCCTGGGCGCGATCGCGGGTGGCGATGGCTTCGCTATCGGCCGGGTCGAGATTGAGGGCGCTGTAGGCGTCGGCCAGCGCCGCCTGGCCTTGGCCGAGGGCGATATGCGCCTGGGCTCGCTTCACGAACGCCAGCTCCTGGTCGCTGCGCAGCAGCCGACGCGAATTGATCGCCGAGGTAAACAGGCGCACCGCAGCCGGATTGTCGCCTTTGTCGAAGGCGGTCATGCCGGCTTTTGCGTCTTCGAGGGGATTGGCGCTCGCCGCGCCCGTCAACACAACCACGGCCGCGCCGGCGGCCCACCACACACTACGCATCCTTTGCCCACCCAGTGTTGAACTCAAACAACGACGATCGCCAGCCTAGGAGTTGACGCCCATTCGATCGCCGACAGAGACCGTAATCTACCGGAGTCGGCCGGGTTTGTAAGGTGGCAGGTCGTCACAGTCTCCGCAGCCCGCCATCGCATCTGAACACTGATAAGAAAGTGATGGTCCCGGCCCTTGCCCGGAGAGGCCGGCGGGGGCAAAGTTGACGCCGCCGTCATAGACCCTTTTGGCGCCCTTTTGGGAGAAGCGATCATGGACGACGCGGGCAGTGACATCCGGCGGGCGGCGCGCGAGCGGGCCTATTCCATGCCCATCGAGGACATCCAGCCGGCCGACCCGGTGCTGTTCCGGGACGACACCCTGTGGCCCTATTTCGAGCGCCTGCGGGCCGAGAACCCGGTGCACTACGCCGTGGACGAGGAGACCGGGCCGTACTGGTCGGTGACCAAGTACAACGACATCATGAGCGTGGAGACCAACCATCAGGTTTTCTCCTCCGAGCCGGCGATCACCATCTTCGATCCCGAGGAAGACTTCGCCCTGCCGATGTTCATCGCCATGGATCCGCCCAAGCACGACGCCCAGCGCAAGACGGTCAGTCCGATCGTCAGCCCGGCCAATCTGATGAACCTCGAGCCGATCATCCGCGAACGGGCGGCCCAGATCCTCGACGAGGACGTGCCGATCGGCGAGGAGTTCAACTGGGTCGACAAGGTGTCCATCGAACTGACCACCATGACCCTGGCGACCCTGTTCGATTTCCCGTGGGAGGACCGGCGCAAGCTGACCCGGTGGTCGGACGTGGCCACCACGCCGGTGGGCACCGAATACAGCCTGGTGGAGACCGAGGAGGACCGTCGCGCCGAACTGTTCGAATGCGCCGACTATTTCCTGCGGCTGTGGAACGAACGGGTCAACGCGCCGCCCAAGACCGACCTGATCTCCATGCTCGCCCACGGCGAGTCGACCAAGGACATGGATCGCATGGAGTATCTGGGCAATCTGATCCTGCTGATCGTGGGCGGCAACGACACCACCCGCAACACCATCTCCGGCAGCATCTATGCGCTCAGCAAGAACCCGGACCAGTTCCAGAAACTGCGCGACAACCACGACCTGATCCCGGCCATGGTTTCCGAGACCATCCGCTGGCAGACGCCGCTGGCCTATATGCGCCGCACCCTGAAGCAGGACGTCGAGATGCGCGGCAAGACCATGAAGGCCGGCGAGAAGGTGCTGATGTGGTACGTTTCGGGCAACCGCGACGATGAGGTGATCGCCGATCCCAACCGCTACAACATCGAGCGCGAGCGGCCCCGCCAGCACCTGTCGTTCGGTTTCGGCATCCACCGCTGCGTCGGCAACCGCCTGGCCGAGCTGCAGCTCAAGATCATCTGGGAGGAGATCCTCAAGCGCTTCCCGGTGATCGAGCTGACCGGCGAGCCGGAGCGGGTCTATTCGAGCTTCATCCACGGCTATACCCGCCTGCCGGTGCGCATCGAAACCCGCAACAAACTCGCGGCCTGAACACCTCTCCCTAGGGAGAGGATGGGAAGGTGACGGGTTACGGCGCCGCAGCAACTTTAACGCAGAGCGCGCAGAGGATCGCAGAGAGCGCAGAGACAAGAAACTCCGCTCTTCCCCGCGAAGGCGGGGACCCAGGCTTTTTTCAACCCTACCGTCATCACCGGGCGTCAGTCCCGGTGATCCATTCGGCGCGAGACACGGTGTGGCCGCTACGCGGCCACGCTCAGGCCAGTGTTCATAGATGGCCGATCCTCCCCCGTTTACGGGGGAGGGGGACCCCGAAGGGGGTGGAGGGGGCGGTTGCAGTGCTGTGCGGTCGCCGCCCCCCTCCCGGCCGTTCGGCCGGCCCTCCCCCCGCTACGCAGGGGGAGATCAGTCGGCCATGACGGTAGAGTGGGTGGTAAAGCGCGCGAAGCGCGCAAAAAGTGAAAGCCGATCAGCCAAGCCCTCCGTGATCCCGGATCGCTTGGTGTCCTCGGCGTCGGATTCTAACTGCGGATCTCGAGCGCCTCTGCGTCCTCTGCGCGTTCTCCGCGCTCTCTGCGTTAAAACTACCACCGCCTTAACCCCGCTGCGCGATGGGGTTGGTTCCCTCTCCCATGGGAGAGGTTTTCACAGTTGACGACGACGGCCGGCCTATCCGATCAAGCCCCATGACCGATCCGGTGGGGCCGACTTCGCACAGCTTCATGTCCCAGAGGCTGCGCCTGCACTATGTCGACTGGGGCAACACCGCCGCGCCGCCGCTGATCCTGGTTCATGGCGGCCAGGACCACTGCCGCAACTGGGACTGGGTGGCCCAGGACCTGCGCCGCGACTGGCACGTGATCGCCCCCGACCTGCGCGGCCATGGCGACAGCGCCTATTCCCCCAGCGGCGATTATTCGATGATGGCTTTCGTCTATGACCTCGCCCAGCTGGTCCACCAGCTGGCCCTGGGCCCGGTGACGATGATCGCCCATTCCCTGGGCGGGGCCATCGCCCTGCGCTACGCCGGCGTCTATCCGCAGACGGTTCGCGCCCTGGTGGCCATCGAGGGCCTGGGCCCGTCGCCGGCCATGCAGGCCGAGCGCGCCGGCCAACCGGTGGAAAAGCGCGTCGCCGCCTGGATCGAGCGCGAGCGCGCCCTGGCCGGGCGCCTGCCGCGGCGCTACGCCTCGATCGAGGACGCCTTCGCCCGCATGCAGGCGGAGAACCGGCATCTCTCGGCCGAGCAGGCCCGCTATCTCACCGTGCACGGGGTCAGCCAGAACGAGGACGGCACCTTCAGCTGGAAGTTCGACAACTACACCCACGGCATGTACCCGGTGGATGTCAGCCAGGACGAACTGCACCGTTTGTGGGGCAATATCGACTGCCCGACCCTGCTGGTGAACGGGGCCGAAAGCTGGGCCTCCAATCCGGCCAAGGACGGGCGCCTGGCGCACTTCGGCAATGCGCAGGTCAAGGTGTTCGAGGGGGCCGGCCACTGGGTGCAGCACGACAAACTGGATGAATTTCTGGCCGAGGTGCGGGCGTTCATCTGAAGGGGTGGGACACATGAACAAGGCGCGCATCACGGCCGTCGTGGCGGCCGCCGTGGCGATCTCGACCGCCGCCTGGGCGCAGCCGGCGAGCGCCCCGCTGAGCCTGAAGGAGGCGCTCAGCTATTCGTTCGTGACCGGGATCGTCGCCGCCGAGCACGC
>DASXMK010000028.1:0-2220 GCA_036495705.1 Caulobacteraceae bacterium
GACTTGCTGGAGACGATGAACAGGGTCCGTCCAGGATCGATCTGCGCCTCGAACCGGGCGATCTGCGCCGGGTCGGTGGAGTCCAACACCAGCAGCGGCGGATGCCCCGGCGCCGGGCCAAAAACGGTCGAGAGCACTTCCGGGCCAAGGCTGGAGCCGCCCATGCCCAGCAGCAGGGCGTGGCCATAGCCGTTGGCGCTGACCCGCGCGGCCAGGGCCTCCAGTTCCTGCAGGCTCACCGCCCCGCCCGAGGCGGCGTCCAGCCAGCCGAGCCACTGGCCCTCGTCCCGTCCGGTCCACAGGCTGGCGTCATGGGCCCACAATCGTCGCGGCCAGCCCTCGTCGGCGGCCCGTTTCAAAGTACGATCGGCCGCCTCGCGCAAATCCTTGGGCAGGCGGATGTCCTGTCCGTTGAGCTGGTCGCCCAGGAAGCGGGCGCGCTTGCCGGCCACCGCCGCGAGCAGTCCGTCGAAGGCCTGGGCGAACTTGGCCACGCCATCGGTGACCAGGCCCGCGGTGACGCCGGCGAGGTCCAGCCCCAGGCGCTCGGCTTCCTTCAGCACATGGCGGGCGCCGTCGACATCGTCGATCAGGGTCGCCCGCACCACCCCGTGGCCGCGGAACGCCTCGAGGGTCTTGGGCGGCATGGTGTCGACCGTATCCGGGCCGATCAGGTTCTCGACGTAGAGGATGTCGGAATAGACCGGGTCCTTGGTGCCGGTGGAAGCCCACAACAGGCGCTGCGGCGCGGCTCCGGCGGCGGCCAGGGCGTGCCAACGCGCGCCCTGCATCATCTCAAGGTAGTGCTGGTAGGCGACCTTGGCGTTGGCGATGGCGACCTTGCCGCGCAGAGCCTTCAGCGCCGCCCCCTCGGCTTCAGGCGCAGCGACCGCCCGCTCGTCGATGGCTTTGTCGATCACGCCGTCGATGCGGCTGACGAAAAAACTGGCGACGCCATGAACCTTGGCGACATCGCCGCCGGCGGCCTTGAGCGCCTCCAGGCCGGCCATATGGGCGTCGGCCACGGCCAGATAGGCGTCGATGCCGAACAGCAGGGTGACGTTGACGTTGATCCACTCGCCGATCAGGGCGCGGATGGCGGACGCGCCCGGGCCGGTGCCCGGCACCTTGATCATCAGGTTGGGCCGGTCCACGGCCTGCCACAGGCGACGGGCCTCGGCGATGGTGGCCTCAGTATCCATGGCCAGGTACGGCGAGACCTCCAGGCTGACGTAGCCGTCGCCGCCCGACGTGCCTTCCCACAGCGGGCGGAACTGGTCGGCGGCGGCCTGGATGTCGGCGATGGCCAAATGCTCATAAAGCGCCATCGGGTCGGCGTCGCCGCGCTCCAGCCAAGCGGCGATGGCGCCGTCGTAGTCTTCGCCCCCGCCGATGGCCTGCTCGAAAATGGTCGGGTTGGAAGTCATGCCGGTGAGGCCATCCTCGGCGATCAGGCGCTTGAGCTCGCCATTCTCGAGGATCTTGCGGTGCAGATAGTCGAGCCAAACGGCCTGGCCGGCGACGCCCAGTTCGCGCACCGGATTGGTCATTGGCCGCCCCCGGTTCGGCTGAGCTGGCGGCGGGCGGCGGCCAGCACCGCGTCCACGGTGAAGCCGAACTTGTTCATCAGGTCCTTGCCGGGCGCCGAGGCCCCGAAACCGCGCATGGCGATGATCTCTCCATTGGGTCCCGTATACCGGTCCCAGCCCAGCGGCGCGGCGGCCTCGACGGCCACGCGCGCGCCTACCGCCGGCGGCAGCACCCGCTCCCGATACGCCAAGTCCTGGGCTTCGAATACTTCAAAGCTTGGCAGTGAGACGACCCTGGCGGCGACGCCGTCGGCCTTGAGGCGCTCATAGGCGGCCACACACAGGGAGACCTCGCTGCCGGTGGCGATCAGGATCACCTGCGGCGTCGCCTCTTCACCGCCGGCCAGTACATAGCCGCCGCGTCGCAGGCCGCTGGCCGGAGCATAAATCTCCCGGTCGAACACCGGCAGGGCCTGACGCGACAGCACCAGGCACGAAGGCCCGTCGGTGTGCTCGAGGATGGACTTCCAGGCCCAAGCGGTCTCGTTGGCGTCGGCCGGGCGGATGACCCGCAGGCCCGGGATGGCGCGCAGCGCCGCCAGTTGCTCGATTGGCTGGTGGGTCGGCCCGTCTTGCCCCAGACCGATGGAATCGTGGCTGAAGACGAACGCCACCGGCTGCTTCATGAGCG
>DASXMK010000029.1:0-8659 GCA_036495705.1 Caulobacteraceae bacterium
CAGCTCGGGGCCGAACTGGACAAGGTGGCGCATCGACCGGCCCAGTCACCGGGTGGAGAGTTCCAGGTGAGGCTCGACAACTGCGACAGTGGGGAGCTGCTGGCTACGGCGCCGCTGCCGGTTGGCGCCGCGCGGCTGACCCAGACGGTACGGCTGCGGGCGGTTTCCGGCGTCCACGCCCTGTGCTTCGTCCCTGCCACCGGCCCTCGCGCCGATCCGATCTGGGGCCTGTACAAGGTCCGGCTCGTGACCCGCGCCGCGGCGGAAAACACCCATGACTGATCTCGTTCTTCTTTCGCCCCTGCGCGGCTGGGTGGCTCCGCTCGAGGAGGTCGACGATCCGGTTTTCGCCGGCCGCATGTTGGGCGATGGCGTGGCCATCGACCCTACGGGCGGGGAAGTGCGCGCGCCCTGCGCGGGCGTGGTCGTGAGCCTGCATAGCGCCGGCCACGCGGTCAGCCTGAGGGCCGACAACGGCGCTGAAATCCTCATCCACGTCGGCCTGGAAACCGTTAGCCTGGGCGGGGAGGGCTTTCGCCGCCACGTCGCCGACGGCCAGCATGTTGCGGCCGGAGACCTGCTGATCTCTGTCGATCTCGATCTCGTCGCGGCCAAGGCCAAGAGCCTGATCACGCCGGTGGTGATTACTAACGGCGAGGCTTTCGCCATCGTCAGCCGAAATGAGAACGCTCGCGCCGAGATCGGCGATGAGATCATGACCATCCGCGGCCAAGCGCGCCCGAAGGATACGGACCACGGCCGCGACGCCACCGCCTCGCGCCCCATCACCGTTCCCCTGGCGCATGGCCTGCATGCCCGCCCATCGGCGCTGGTGGCGGCCGAAGCCAAGCGCCACCATGCCGAAATCACGCTCTCGGCCGCTGGGCGGTCAGCCAACGCCAAGAGCCCGGTGGCGATCATGGCCCTGGGTCTGGGCAGCCAGGAGCAGGCTTTGATCATGGCCACCGGCCCTGACGCCGAAGCCGCCGTGACCGCCCTGGCCGATCTGATCGAGCGACGTCTCCCCCCCGAACCCGCGCCCGCGGTCCCCGCCATCGCGCCCAGACCGTCCCCGCCGCAGAGCCCGCCGGCGGACGGGCTGCTCATGGGCACGTCCGCTGCGCCCGGCCTGGCCATCGGCTCGGCCGCGCGCCTGATCCCCGCCGAGCCAACCGTCATTGAACAGTCGCGGGGCGCCGAAGCCGAAATCCTGGCCCTGGGCCAGGCGCTCGAAACCGTGCGCGCCCGATTGACCGCCCAGGCGGCAAGCGGGCCGCGAGAGCAGCGCGAGATCGTTCAGGCCCACCTGGCGTTCCTGGACGACCAGGAACTGATGGCCGCGGCGCACGCCACCATCTCCGGGGGCGCCAGCGCCGGGATCGCCTGGCGCCGGGCTATGAACACCCAGATTGAGACCCTGCGCGGGATCGCCGACGCGCACATCGCCCAGAGAGCCGACGACCTCATTGAACTCGAACGGGCGGTGCTGATGGCTTTGAGCGGCGAAGGGGAGAGCCGCCAGCTGTTGCCCGACAACGCCATCGTCCTGGCCGACGAGTTGGGGGCCGGCCAGCTGATGAGCCTTGAGGGCCACCTTGCGGCCATCTGCCTGGCCGGCGGGGGCCCGACCTCGCACGTGGCCATACTGGCGGCGGCGATGAACATCCCCGCGGTCGTGGCCATCGGTCAGAGCCTGGCGGGCGTGCCGGACGGGGCCACCCTGATCGTCGACGGCGCGACCGGGGAAGTTCGCATCGCCCCGCACGCGGCCGAACTCGAGGCCGCCCAGACCCGGCTCGCCGCCATCCAGGCTCATCGTCACGACTCGCGCCTGCGGGCGGCTGAGCCATGTCGCATGGCCGACGGAACGCGGATCGAGGTGTTCGCCAATCTCGGCTCGCAAGCCGACGCCGCCGCGGCCGTGGCCAATGGAGCCGAGGGTTGCGGCTTGCTGCGCACCGAGTTCCTGTTTTTGGAGCGCGTCCAGGCGCCGGACGAGGATGAGCAGGCCCAGTGCTACCAGGCCATCGCCACCGCACTCGAAGGGCGGCCACTGGTAGTGCGGACCCTGGACGTCGGCGGCGACAAACCCGCTCCGTTCCTCGACTTGCCCGTGGAAGAGAATCCAGCCCTGGGCCTACGCGGGATCCGAGTCAGCCTGTGGCGGCCTGAGATCCTCCGCGCCCAGCTACGCGCCATCCTGCGCGTTCGGCCGCATGGGCAGTGCCGGATCCTCGTACCCATGGTCGCCAGCCTCAGCGAACTGACGCAGGTGCGCGCCATGGTCGAAGCCGCCCGCGTCGAGATGGCGTATGAAGGGCCGGTCCAGATCGGGGTAATGATCGAAACTCCGGCGGCGGCGGTAACCGCCGACCTGCTCGCGGTCGAAGCCGATTTCCTGTCAATCGGGACCAACGATCTGACCCAGTATGTGTTGGCCATGGATCGGGGGAATCCGCAGATGGCCGCCAGCGTGGACGCCCTGCATCCGGCGGTCCTGCGCATGATCGCCCAGACGACAAGCGGCGCGCGCGTCCATGGGCGGCCGGTGGCGGTCTGCGGCGGTCTGGCGGCCGACGCCGCGGCCGCGGCGATACTGATCGGATTGGGCGTGAGCGAGCTATCGGCGCCTCCGGCTGTGGCGCCGGAAATCAAGGCGGCCGTGCGGGCGCTGACGATGGTGACGTGCGAAGCTCTGGCGGCGCGGGCGCTGGCCTGCAGCGGGCCCGGTGAGGTGCGGGCCCTGTTGGCCAACGCCGGCCGGGGAGACGAAGGATGAGGATCCTGGGCGTGAGAGTTTCCGCCGCCGGACTGCAGCCGCTCGGCCGGGCGCTGATGTTGCCGATTGCGGTCTTGCCGGTGGCGGGTCTGATCCTGCGGCTTGGCCAGCCGGACCTGCTGAACATCGCCTTCATCGCCGCGGCCGGCAACGCCATCTTCCACAATCTCGGCCTGCTGTTCGCCATCGGCGTGGCGGTGGGATTCGCCCGCGACGGCAACGGCGCGGCCGGGCTGGCGGGGGTGGTCTGCTTTCTGGTGGCGACGACCGGCGCCGAGGCCCTGATCACAGCGCCGCCAGAGATCACGGCCGGCGTGTCGGCCAAGCTGGCGCCGCTGGCGGTGGCCGACTTCCGCAGCGCCGCCCTGTTCAAGCTCAGTGTTCCGCTCGGCATACTCTCGGGGCTCATCGCCGGGGATCTGTACAACCGCTTCGGGGCCATCAAGCTGCCCGACTATCTGGCTTTTTTCGGCGGCCGCCGGTTCGTGCCCATCGTCAGCGGGCTGGCCGGCCTGGGTCTGGCGGCGGTCTTCGGCTTCGGCTGGACGCGCCTGGATGGGGCCATCGATAGCCTGAGCCGGATCATCGTCGGCGCCGGTCCGGTAGGCCTGTTCCTCTATGGCGTGCTCAACCGGCTGCTGATCGTCACCGGCCTGCACCACATCCTTAACAACATCGCCTGGTTCATCATTGGCGACTTCCACGGTGTGACTGGCGATTTGAACCGGTTCTTCGCCGGCGACCCCACCGCGGGCTCATTCATGGCCGGCTTCTTTCCGGTGATGATGTTCGGCCTGCCCGCCGCCTGCCTGGCCATGTACCACGAGGCCCGGGCCGATCGCCGCGCCGAGACCGGCGGCTTGCTGCTGTCCCTAGCCCTGACCGCCATGCTGACCGGGGTCACTGAGCCGATCGAGTTCAGCTTCATGTTCCTGGCCCCGGTGCTCTACCTCTTGCACGCCGTGCTGACCGGGGCGGCCATGGTGGTGATGAACCTGATCGGGGTGAAGCTCGGCTTCGGCTTTTCCGCCGGCCTGTTCGACTATGTGCTGAACTTCGGCAAGGCCACCCGGCCGCTGCTGCTCCTGCCCGTGGGCGCGGTCTATTTCGCGCTCTACTACGGCCTGTTCCGGCTGTTCATCCGCCGCTTCGATCTCAAGACTCCTGGGCGCGAGGATGCCGCCGCCGCGCCTGTAGCCCAGCCAGGCAGAAAGGCGGCGCCGCGCGGACGCGCGTTCGTCGAAGCCCTGGGCGGGCCAGCGAACCTGGTCACGGTCGGCGCCTGCACGACGCGTTTGCGGCTGGTGGTGCGCAACCAGGACACGGTCGACGAAGCGCGTCTCAGATTGCTCGGGGCCCGGGGTTTCGTCCGGCCGTCCGAGCGCGACCTGCAGGTGGTGGTCGGTGCGACGGCCGATCAGATCGCCCGCGAGATCACGGAGGCCGTAGGGGCTGGCGAGGTCGCCGATTCAGGCGGCTTCGATCCCGCCGCCTTGGCGGTCGCGCTTGGCGGTACGGACAACATCACCGGGGTGGAGGTCAGGTCGACGCGCCTGATCGTGGACCTGGCCCGCGACAGCCCCCCGGATGAGGCGGCGGCCGTCGCCGCCGGCGCGCGCGCCTTGGGCGTCGTCAGCACGCATCGCGTGCACGTGGTTATCGGCTCCGAGGCCGAGCGCGCCGGAGCGGCGCTCAGGGCGCTCGCTCCGGCTTAGGCTAAGCCGTCAGTGCGGTTGGGTGTGCGTCATGGTGTCGTTGGAAGTGCCGCCGCCCGCTGCGCCGCCCATGGTGGTGCTCGGGTTGGGTGGATTGACCGCGCCAGTGTCGGGCGTAGCCGTCGGCGGTGTGGCGGCTGGGGGCGCCGTCGTAGTGTCGGTGGTCGCGGGGGCCGAGGTTTCGCTGGTCGTGGCCGCGGTATTGGCCGTGGTGCCGGTATTGGCGGCGGCGGCCATTTCGATCGATTTACGTTCGGCGCGGGATGCTTTCAGATAGTGATCCAGCTCGGCGTAGGGGATGGGCTGGGCCGGCGCGGCGTAGGTGGAAACCCGCGACGCATGATGGTGACGGGTCTTGTGGGCGGAAGCGCCGGTCGAGAGGGCGGCGATGGCGACGCCCGCGATAAGGATCCTGGTGATCACTGATGAGGCTCCCAATTGGCTGCCTTAGCGCAGCAATGCGCGCCCCCGCGGCCGTAAAACGGCTAAGGCGAAGTTTCGTTGCTTCGTGCTGCGAGGCCGGCCAGGAATTGGGTTTTCTGGCGATCGCTGCTGAGGCGCACAAACCTGGTGTGGGGCGCGCACCCGGCCAAGGCGGCCGCCATCTTCGGCCGGGTTAGGCGGTTCCAGCTCCAGATGTACCGGTAGAACGCGAAATCGAACCTCTCCGGGCATCCTGGCGACAGATCCGGGCGAGTGCGGCCGAAGCTCAGCAGCACGCGGGCGATGGCGCGCCACAAGCACAGCCAGGTCGGCAGTTCGATCCACACGATGGTGTCGGCGCGGGCGAAACGCAGGGCCGAGGCGGAGGTAAAATTGCCTTCGATGATCCAACGGGGTTCGGCCGCGACCGCCTCGACCTTGGGGCGGAATTCCTCGAGCTGGCTCTCGGTCCATCCCGGCTTCCAATACAGGTTGTCGAGGTGGATGACGGGCAGCCCGAGCCGATCGCTCATGGCGCGAGCGAGCGTGGATTTGCCGCCGCCCGAACAGCCGACGATGGCGACCCGCTGCATGCAGCGGCATTGGCCTGCGCCATCTGGCTGGTCAAGATGCTCGGGCGGGGTGTAATGGCCCGCGCCTGATCTCGTGAGATCGATCATGACGTCCAAGCCCGCCGTGCTGATCCTCCAGCCGCATCTTGGGTTTTTGAGCCCGATCCTGGAGGCCGACTATACGGTCTGGCGGTTCTGGGAGGGACCTCCGTTGGAGGCTGTGGACACCATCGGGGCCCTGGTTGTGGCCGGCGAGTTCCCGCTCGACAAACACCTGGCCGAGAGTCTGCCCAAGCTGGGCCTGATCGCCTGCTTCACCTCCGGGTTCGATGGCGTCGACCTGGCTTGGGCGCAGGCCCGTGGGCTTAGGGTCAGCCATTCGCCCGGGGTCAACCACGATGATGTGGCCGACCACGCCATGGGCCTCATCCTGGCGGCGTGGCGCCAGATCGTCGCTGGTGACGCGCAACTCCGATCCGGGGCGTGGAAGCCTACGGAAAAGCTGATCACGTCCTCGCTCCGCGGGCGCCGGCTGGGCATCGTGGGGCTGGGGGCCATCGGCGCCGCCCTGGCCAAGCGGGCCGAGTCCTTCGGCCTGATGACCAACTGGTGGGGCCCGCGCCAAAAGCCCGGCGTCGCCTGGCCACGGGCGACGAGCCTCATCGATCTGGCCACGGACAGCGACATCCTGGCCGTGTCCTGCCGCGCCAGCCCGGAAACCGTGGGTCTCATATCCAGAGAGGTCATTGAGGCGCTCGGGCCCGAAGGGCTTCTGGTCAACGTTTCGCGCGGTCAGGTCGTCGACGAGGACGCGGTTATCGAGGCTTTGCGCGACGGGCGCCTGGGCATGGCGGCGCTCGATGTCTTCCGCCAGGAGCCGACCCCGCCCGGCCGCTGGAGCGGGGTGCCGAACACCGTGCTGACGCCGCACACCGCCGGAGCGACCGCCGCGGCCGTGCCGCAGATGATCGCGCTCACCTTGGAGAACCTGCGTCGGTTCTTCGCCGGCGAGCCGCTGGCCAACCCGGTGGAGGAGTAGGGTCTACTCGCGCTCGACCGTCTGCGCGGCCGCATCCAGGGCGGCGGCGACGTCGGCGATCTGTTGATCGGTGAGCTTGCCGCGCTCGAGACGCAACCTCAGCGCCAGCCGCAGGTTCTCCATGGCGCGCACGATCTGATGCGGCGGCTGAGCCCCCAGGCGGTCGGCCATCTCGCCGATGCGACGGAAGATCTCGTCGACCACGTGGGTGTTGTTTTCCAGGGCGGCTCGACCCTCGTCGGTGATTTCAAAGGCTTTGCGCGCGCCTTCGGACTGAACGGCGCGGATGTAGCCCAACTCCTCGAGCAGGGTCAGCGTCGGATAGACGACGCCGGGGCTTGGGCTGTAGGCGCCGCCCAGGCGGTCTTCGATGTCCTTGATCAGCTCATAGCCGTGGCTTGGCTTGTCGGCGATCAGCTTCAGCAGAACGTAGCGCAGGTCGCCTTGTTCGAAGATGCGGCCGCGCCGGCCTTCGCGGCGCATGCCGTGTCGGGCGAATTCGTGGCGACCATAGCCGCGCCAGTCCGGCGACCGGGCCGATCGGCCGAAGCGGCCAAATTGGAAGTGTGTCATAGTCTATGTATACCTATTTTAGTAACTACGAGATATATCGTAATGGCCGATATATCGAACATATTTCGATCATGTCAAGAGGCCCTGTTGGAGTCCGGATGCGACGCTCCACGCCTTGACAGAGACATATAAAGATATCTTTATATCTAAATGCCGCTGACCTCGGATCGACTGGTGGACGTGCTGCGCGCGGCGGCCGAGCCGAGCCGCCTGCGAATCCTGGCCCTGCTGACGCGCGAGGAACTCGCGGTCCTGGAACTCTGCAAGGTGCTGGGCCAGAGCCAGCCACGGGTCTCGCGTCACCTGAAGCTGCTGGCCGACGCCGGCCTGGTGGAGCGATTTCCCGACGGCGCGTGGGTGTTCTATCGCCTGGCCTCGCGCGGTGCGGCCCGGGACCTCATTGATCAGGCGCTGGCGCTCGTCTCGCGCGATGACGCCATCCTGAAGCATGACGCCGAGCGGCTGCAGGGCGTCAGCGCCGAGCGTGCGGCCCAGGCGGCCGACTATTTTGCCGAGAATGCCGAGCGCTGGGACGAAATCCGGTCGCTGTACACTTCCGAGCACGATGTCGAAGCGGCGATCGTCGCGGCGGCGGGTGAGGGGCCGTTCGAGCGACTGGTGGACCTGGGCGCGGGCACTGGGCGCATGCTCACACTGCTTGGCGACCGCGCCCGGCGATGCTCCGGCCTCGACCTGTCGCGGCAAATGCTCAACATCGCCCGCGGCAACGTGGCGGCCGCCGGCCTGGCGGGCTGCGAACTGCGCCACGGAGACATATTCGACACCCGGCTTGATGATGGAGCGGCCGACCTGGTGGTGGTGCATCAGGTGCTGCACTACTTGGGCGAGCCGGCGGCGGCCGTGTCCGAGGCGGCGCGACTGGTGGCCCCCGGCGGGCGCCTGATTATCGTCGATTTCGCGCATCATGGGCTGGAGTTCTTGCGCACCGAGCATCGTCATCGCCGCTTGGGCTTTTTTGACGAGGAAATGGAGCGCTGGCTGGACGCCTCGGGCCTGGGCGAGATCAACATGGCCGCTTTGCCGCCACCAGCGTCGGGAGGCTTGACGGTCAAGGTATGGCGGGCTGTGCGCCAGGCCCCGCGGGTGAGGCGCGCGGCATGAACGCCCTGTTCGACCCCGCGGCGAGCGCATTAGGCCCGGTAGCGCGGGCCGGCGGCCGGGACCACGGCGCCCTGAAGGTGTCATTCGAGTTCTCTCCGCCAAGGACGCCGGAAGCGGAAGTCGTCCTGTGGCAAGCCATCCGTCGACTAGAGCCGCTGGGGCCGGACTTCGTGTCGGTGACCTATGGGGCCGGCGGCTCAACCCGCGAGCGCACGCATCGCACCGTGATGCGCATGCTGGCCGAGACCACCCTGGCGCCAGCAGCCCATCTGACCTGCGTCGATGCTTCGCGCGCCGAGGTCGACGGCGTTATCGAGGACTATTGGCGGGCCGGCATCCGCCACATCGTCGCACTGCGCGGCGACCCGCCCGGGCGGATAGGCGGCGCCTATTCGGCGCGTTCCGACGGCTACGCCAACGCCACCGAATTGGCCCG
>DASXMK010000030.1:0-10161 GCA_036495705.1 Caulobacteraceae bacterium
GGCCTTGAGCACCTCGGCGCAGGCCGTGCCTTCGGGATATTTCAGCACCCCGTGTTCGTGCACGATCAGCGCCCGGCGCAACGGGATCATCATCAGTATGCCGAGCAGGCCACCGAGGATCGCCACCAGCATCACCCGACCGACCTCGAGGTCGAAGCCCAGGATCATGATCGCCGGCATGGTGACGCCGATGCCGAAGGCGATCGACTCGCCGGCCGAACCGGCGGTCTGAACGATGTTGTGCTCGAGCACGGTGGCCGAGCGCAGGCCGAGGCGCCCCAGCAGCCGGAACAGGGTCAGCGAGATCACCGCCACCGGGATGGAGGCGCTCACCGTCAGGCCGACCTTGAGCACCAGATAGAGCGAGGAGGCTCCGAACACGACGCCCAGCAGGACGCCGAGAATGAGCGGCGTGACGCTGAGTTCGCGAAGCTGCGCGCTGGCCGGGATCAGCGGGCGAAAGGCGGGCTTGGCCGGCGCGACGCCGGCCGCAACATCAATTCCCGTCACTTGCCCCTCGTTCTGGCCGGCGCTGGCGGTGAGTTGAGCACAGGCCCCGCCCGATCGCCAGGGCAGCGCCAGTCTTAGAGCGCGAGCACCGGATCAGGCCGCCAGGCGGTTGGAAACTCCGCCTTCAGCCGGGACAGCTTGGGCATGTCGTAGATGGCGATATAGGGCTGGGCTGGATGGCGCACGAGATAATCCTGATGATGGTCCTCGGCCCGGAAGAAGCCGGTGTCAGGGTCGATGCGGGTGGCGATCGGCTTGCCGATGGCGTGGCTGGCCGTCAGTTGGGCGATATAGCGCTGGGCCACCAGCTTCTGGGTCGGGTTCTCAAAGAAGATCTCCGAGCGATACTGCGGGCCCTCGTCCGGAAACTGCCGGTTGACCTGGGTCGGGTCGGTGGCCACCGAGAAGAAGATGCGCAGGATCTGGCCGTAGGTGATCTGGGCCGGGTCGAACTCGATGCGCACCGACTCGGCATGGCCGGTGGTTCCGGTGCTCACCAGGTCATAGTTGGCGGTGGCGCGGGCCCCGCCGGCGTAGCCGGCCAGCACTTTGCGGACGCCTTTGACGTGCTCGAACACGCCCTGGACGCCCCAGAAACACCCGCCCGAGAGGACCGCGACCTCAGCCCCGCGGGTCGGCGGGTCATAGGCGGGCGCCGGCAAAGGCGCGGCGCTGGTCCCGCCGGCGGCGCACCCGGCGAGCGCAACGGCGACGGCGGCGGCGAGAGTCTTCGCGGTTCTTGGAGCGGGGATCGGCATGGCGTGGGCCTCAATGGCTGCGGTCTCTGGCAATTCGCTGGCGCGCGGACGATGGTTACGCCCCAGGCGTTCCAGATGTAACGATCCACCACAGGCGAGCGAACACCCTGATCAACAGCGATCGATCCGTGGAGGCGCAATTCAAGGCGCTGATGGTCGCCGGCCAGGCGGGGGACGCCGCCGCCCACGGCCAGTTGCTGACCAAGCTCGCGGGGCATCTGCGCGCCTATTTCGCCCGGCGCGTGGCCCGCAGCGCCCTCGATGTGGAGGATTTGGTGCAGGAAGTCTTGCTGGCCGTGCACCTCAAACGAGAAACCTACGACCCCCGGTTCGACTTCACGCCGTGGGTGTTCGCCATCGCCCGCTACAAGCTCATTGATCAATTCCGCCGCGCCGGGGGACGCGTCAACGTGCCCCTGGACGACGCCGGCGAGCTTCTGGCGGCGGAAAACCCGGAGGAGGGCGCGGTCCGCCGCGATGTCGCCAGCTTGCTCGCCCGCTTGCCGCCTCGCCAGCGCGCCCTGCTTCGCGACGTGAAGCTTCAGGGCTTTTCCATGGAAGAGGCGGCCGGGCGGGCCGGCATCAGCGTGACCGCCGCCAAGGTCAGCATCCACAGAACCATGAAACGGCTGATGAAAGAGGTCTCCGATGAAGACCTCTGAGCTGATCGCGGCGCTGGCGCAGGCCGATACCGGGCCGGTCCGCCTCGCCCGGCCAATGAACCGCCTGGCTGCCGGCGCGGCCGCCGGCGTGCTGGCCGCGGTCCTGATCCTGGCCTTGTGGCTTGGCTTCCAGCCTTTGAGCGCGGCGCTGCACGCATCGTGGTTCTGGATGAAGGCCGGCTATAGTCTGACGGTGGCCGCGGTCGGATTCTTGCTGGTCACACGCCTGGCCAGACCCGGGACGCCGGCCGGCCGGTCGTGGCTGGTGGTCGGCGCGCTGGCGCTGGCGGCGATCTGGATGATGGCGGCTCACACCTCCATGCGCGCTCCGGCCGATCGGCAGGCGGCCGTCTGGCTGGGCAGCACCTGGCGGGTGTGCCCGTGGCGCATCCTGGCGCTCTCCGCGCCGATCTATGTGGCCCTGACGCTTGGTCTGCGGCGGCTGGCGCCGACCCGGCTGGCCCAGGCGGGCGCGGCCGCGGGTTTGATGGCCGGCGGTCTGGCGGGAGCCGTCTATGGCCTCTATTGTCAGGAAAACACGGCCCCGTTCGTGGCCATCTGGTACACAGCCGGTTTCGCGGCCAGCGCGCTCATTGGCGCCCTGCTGGGCCCGCGCCTGTTACGGTGGTGACGAAGACGTGCTGAGCCTTATCCTTAACATCCTGTGGTTCATCTTCGGCGGCTTCGCCGCCGGACTGGCGTGGCTGATCGGAGCGGGCGTGCTGGCGCTGACCATCGTCGGCCTGCCGTGGGTCCCGGCCACGGCCCGCATCGGCCTCCTGGCTTTCGCGCCGTTTGGCCGTCACGCCATTCCCCGCCAGGTGATCAGCGGCCGCACCGACCTGGGAACCGGGTGCATGGGCGCGCTGCTGAACATCGTCTGGTTCGTGTTCGCCGGCTGGTACATCGCCCTGGCGCACATCGTCATCGGCCTCGCTCAGGCGATCACCCTGATCGGCATCCCGTTCGCAATCCAGCATTTCAAATTGGCCGGTCTGGCGCTCGCCCCCGTGGGCAAGACGATCAGGCCCTGACGTCAGCAGGGTCGGCGAGCCGGCCGGCCAGCCGGCTCGCCTTCCGCGGCGTTATTGCGACGGCGGAGCGGGCGCGGGGGCCGGCGCTTCGGCCGGAGCCGCCTTCATGTGGTGGTGATGCATCATATGATGATGGTGCATCACGTGGTGGTGATGCATCATATGGTGGTGGCGCCAATGGTGGTGACCCATCGGCTTCGCGGTTTCCGGAGGATTGGGAACCGGCTGCATGGTGACCTGGGCGGCCGCCGTGCCCCCCACGAGCGCAGTAATGGCGAGCGTCGCTAGGGCAATGCCTGGAAGCTTCATGTCTTTTCCCTTTTGAGGTGGATTCCGTCCCCGACTCATACGGCTTTTAGCGCGCTTCTGGAACAACGAAAACAGAGCCGTTGGCCGGCCATCTCACGCGCCGCCCCAGCCCGCCGGCGGCCCTGTTCGGCAATGCGCGGCCGAGACGGTTTGCGAGGGTTGACAGGCCTCGCGTTTGGAGACCATTGGCACGCGCGGCGCCTATGCGGGGCCGCCATTCTGGAACCCCAAACCCCAATGCCTAGCGACAGTACTGGCCCAATTAGCGGGCCGCAGAGGTTGTCGAGCCGGATCTAGCGATCGGGCCCTCGTGACAGCCGACGCGGCGTTCACGAGGCGAGCCCATGGTCTTCATCTCCTCCGAACGGATGAATGCCGGTCTGCTGGCGCGCTTTGCGCGGCGCCGCTTCGCGCCCAATCGCTTCGATCTGATCGCCTTCCTGCTGCTTGGTGGTCTGGCGGTCCTGGTTGTGCACGGCGCGCGCCAGATGAACCTGCCACTGTCGAGCTTGCACAACGCCGGGGTGGTGCTCGATCCTGCCCGCCTGCCGGAATACGCCCTGCGCTCCACCTTGCGCATGTTCGCCGCGATCATCGCCTCGTTGCTGTTCACCTTCGTGGTCGCCACCCTGGCGGCCAAGAGCAAGAAGGCCGAGATGATCATCATTCCGGCCCTCGACATCCTGCAGTCGGTGCCGGTCCTCGGCTTCCTCACCTTCACCCTGACCTTCTTCATGGGCCTGTTCCCGGGCCGCGAGCTGGGCGTGGAGTTGGCCTCCATCTTCCTGGTGTTCACCGCCCAGGCCTGGAACATGGCTTTCAGCTTTTATCAGTCCCTGCGCACCTTGCCGGGGGATCTCAGCGAGGTCAGCCGGCAGTTCGGCCTGTCGACCTGGCAACGGTTCACGCGCCTGGAACTGCCGTTCGCGACCCCGGCCCTGGTCTGGAACACGATGATGTCCATGTCCGGGGGCTGGTTCTTCGTGGTCGCTTCGGAAGCCATCGCGGTGGGCAACACCACGGTCACCATTCCCGGCATCGGCTCATGGCTGGCGTTGGCCATCGAGCGCCAAGACGTGGTCTCCGTCGCCTGGGCTGTGGGAGCGATGGCGGTGGTCATCCTGCTCTACGACCAGTTGTTGTTTCGCCCAATCGTCGCCTGGGCCGACAAATTCCGGTTCGAACAGACCGCGTCGGAGGATCAGCCGCGCTCGTGGTTCTTCGAACTCCTGCGCCGCACACGCCTGTTTCGCCGGCTCGGTCGTCCGTTCGCGCGGCTGGCGGGGGCTATTCCGCGGCCGCGCCTGCCCAGGCTGCGCCCGGTTGGCCTGGGCGACTCCGCCGCCGGCCGCTGGATCGACCGCGCCTGGCCATGGCTGGTGGCTGCCGGCGTCGCCTGGGCGGTGTGGACGGTCGTGCGCTATCTGGCCGCCAATATCAGCCTGCACGACGCTCTGACCGCCTTCGGCCTGGGCCTGATCACCTTGTTCCGCGTTCTGGTGCTGATCGCCATCGCCAGCCTTATCTGGGTCCCCATCGGCGTGTGGATCGGGCTGCGGCCGGCCTGGTCCCAGCAGATCCAGCCCCTGGCCCAGTTCCTGGCCGCTTTCCCCGCTCAGGTGCTGTTTCCGTTCGCGGTGATCGCCATCATCAGCCTGCGGCTAGACCCGAACATCTGGCTCTCGCCGCTGATCATCCTTGGCACCCAGTGGTACATCCTGTTCAACGTCGTGGCCGGGGCCAGCGCCCTGCCCAACGACCTCAAGGAAGCCGCCGGCATTTTTCATCTGCGCTCGTGGCAGAGATGGCGCGACCTCATCCTGCCTGGGATCTTTCCCTACTATGTCACCGGGGCCCTGACCGCTTCAGGCGGCTCGTGGAACGCCAGCATCGTCGCCGAGGTGGTCAGCTGGGGACATACGACCTTGAAAGCCCACGGTTTGGGCGCGTTCATCGCTTCGGCCACGGCGGCTGGCGACTTCCCGCGCGTGGCGCTGGGCGTCACCATCATGTCGGTGTTCGTGATCGCCCTGAACCGGTCGCTTTGGCGCCCGCTCTATGCCTACGCCGAAAAGTATTTTCGTCTGGATTGAACAGGATCGAGACCGGTCATGACGCTAGCCATGGAACGCACCGCCCAGGCCGAAAGGCCGCTCGTGGATGTCCGCGGGCTTAAGCACGTCTATGGCAACGGCGCCGGGCCTGGCCTGGTGGTGCTGGAGGACGTCAACCTCAAGTTGAAGCCGAACGAGATCGTCGGCCTTCTCGGCCGTTCGGGGTCGGGCAAGTCGACCCTGTTGCGCTCCATCGCCGGCCTCATTACCCCCACCGGGGGCAGCATCGCCGTCAGCGACATGGCCGGTGACGACACCGCCCATGGCGTGGCCATGGTGTTCCAGAGCTTCGCCCTGTTCCCGTGGCTCACGGTCCAGAAAAACGTGGAGCTCGGCCTGGAGGCTCAGCGCGTTCCTGCCGACGAGCGGCGCAAGCGCACTTTGGCGGCCATCGACCTGATTGGCCTCGATGGCTTTGAAAACGCCTATCCCAAGGAGCTGTCGGGGGGCATGCGCCAGCGGGTCGGCCTGGCCAGGGCGTTGGTTGTGCAGCCCTCGGTGCTGCTCATGGACGAGCCGTTTTCGGCCCTCGATGTCCTCACCGCCGAGACCCTGCGCACCGACCTCTTGGACCTGTGGTCGGAAGGGCGGATGCCGATCCGCTCGATCCTGCTCGTTACCCATAACATCGAGGAGGCGGTGCTGATGTGCGACCGCATCCTGGTGTTTTCGTCCAACCCCGGTCGGGTGATCGCCGAGATCAAGGTCGACCTGCCCCAGCCGCGGCGGCGTCTTGACCCCGCCTTCCGGGCGTTGGTCGACGATATCTACGCCCGCATGACCGCTCGCCCGGCCCCCATGGCGCGGGAGGGGAATTTCCCTGGCACCGGCCTTGGCATGTCGCTGCCGCACATTTCCACCAACGAGCTGGCGGGCATGATCGAGAGCCTCGCCGCAGCCCCGAACAACGGCTCGGCGGACTTGGCCGACCTGGCGCGGGAGCTGCAGCTGGAGGCCGACGAACTGCTGCCGATCGCCGAGACCCTGCAGTTGATGCGGTTCGCCGAGATAGATGGGCGGACCATTCGCCTCAGCCCCGCGGCCCGGCGCTACGACGCCGCGGACGTCGACGAGCGCAAGCAGATCTTCGCCCGCCAGTTGCTCGCCTACGTTCCCCTGGCGGCGCACATCCGCCGGGTCCTCGACGATCGCGCCTCCCATCAGGCCCCGGCCAGGCGGTTTCGCGACGAACTGGAAGACTTCATGTCCGAGCCCCGGGCCGACGAGACCCTGGACGCCATCGTTTCCTGGGGCCGCTACGCCGAGGTGTTCGCCTTCCACGAAGACGAGGACCGGTTCAGCCTGGACGATCCCGCCTAACGGACGCCGCCCAGTCGTGGAACACGTCGGCCTGTATCGAGTCCGCCTGACCCCTTCCGATCGGAGACGCAGGCGGCGAATGCGGCTATTGCCGGGCCGTTTGCGAGTCGCACCCAAGAGAGCGCCATGACCGCGTTGCAAGCCATCATCCTTGCCATCGTCCAGGGAGTCACCGAGCTCTTCCCGATCTCCAGCCTCGGCCACGCCGTGATCCTGCCAAAGCTCCTGGGTTGGGCGATCGATCAGAACGCCGAAGGTTTCCTGCCTTTTCTGGCCGTGATGCACCTGGGCACGGCGATCGCGCTATTGGGTTATTTCTGGCGCGATTGGATCGGATTCGCCGGCGCCATCGTCTTGTTTCGCAACCCGGTGGGCGCGCCCGATCGGCGGCTGTTCTTGCGCGTGGTGGTGGCCACCATCCCGGCCGTGGCAGTCGGCTTCGTCTTCGAAAAGAAGCTCAGGGCGGGATTTGGCGCGCCCGCGCTGGCGGCGGGGTTTCTGATGGTCAATGGCGTCATGCTGTTCGTCGCCGAACGCCTGCGCCGCGGTCAGCGCCGGCTCGACCAGCTGACCTGGGTCCAGGCCGGCGTCATCGGCTTGTGGCAATGCCTGGCGCTCATTCCGGGCATGTCGCGGTCCGGAGCGACCATGGCCGGCGGCTATATTTGCGGCCTGAACCATGAGGATTCGGCGCGGTTTTCGTTCCTTACCGCGACCCCCATCATCCTGGGCGCGGTCGCCCTGGAGGCGCCGAAACTGATCAGGCATCCCAGTGATTTCAGCACCACCGCGGTGCTCGCAGGCGTGGTCGCCGGGGTGACGGCCCTGGCCAGCGTCTGGGCCCTCATGCGCTGGTTCAAATCCAACGAGGTGAGGGGTTTTGACCCCTTCGCCCTCTATTGCGCCCTGGCCGGGGCGGGGTCCTTCGCCTGGCTGATGCTCGGGCGCTGATAACTCAGAACTGGGCGTGGACGCGGCCGGCGAAGATCGATACCGGGCCGCGATCGGTGTTGTAGGCCGGATGGTCGACGAACTGATAGTCGAGGCTGAATTGCAGAAACTTCGCCAGGGCGATGGCGTAGTAGGTCTCGATGATGTTCTCCGTCCCCGGGTGGGGCAGGCGGCCGTCGCCGACCAGGATGCCCAGGCCGCCGTCAGCCAGATAGGCTTGGTGGATCTTGGATATGCCGTTGACGATCCCGGCGATCGCGAAGGTGTCGTCCGGCCGTCCCCAGCGTTTGCCGGATAGCGAGACCCCGCCCGAGATCGTCCGGTCGACGTCGGTGAACTCGTAAGGCTCGACATCGCCCTGGGCCCAGCCCGCCCGGGCGAACACGCCAAGGCCGTCAGCCAAAGCCTGCTGCAAGTTCACATCGACACCGGGCCGCGAGCGGTAACGCCTGACGAGCGTCACGTCCGGAGCTTTTCCGAGCGCCTCGCCCAAGGCGATGGCGTCGTCGAACCTGGCCATCCGGCCGCGCGTCAGGAAGCCGGTGAGCTTGATAGCTCCATCCTGACCGGCGATCGCATAGCGACGCTCGGCTTCGCCGATGATCTGAAATTGCCCAAACCTGGGATCGAGCTTTTCGCCGTTGGGAACCTGGGAAAGGTCGAAGAGGCCGGCGCGCAAGGTCCAGGGGCCTTGATACCACTCCACGGCGGCCCCGACCGTGTAGCCCCAGGCGTCGGCGGCGTAGTCGAAGGTGCCAGCGTCGATCGCCGTCCAGTTCAGGAAATCGTGCTTCGGGTCATGGGCGTAGGCGTTGGTGTCGAAGACGTCGGTGACGCCGAATTTGCCGATCGTCAGCACAAGGCGGTTGGCCTTCTGCGTCCCGCCCAGTTGATTGAGATCGGCATCGACCTTGGAAACCTCTCCGGAGAGGTCGATCGTCTGGCGCAGGAACAGGCGGGGGACCCGCAGATAGAATATATCCCGCCCAACCTTGGCGCCTTCGCCGTTGGAAAACCCGGCCAGTCCGGTGGTGTCATGCAGGCCGAAACCCTGGTCGAACTCCGGCTCGACCCAAAACTCGCCGCCGCCCCACGGGCGCAGGCCGATATCCAGGGATACATCCGCGGTCTCGCGGCCCTCGGCTTTGGCGGGAAGGCTGTTGGTCCCCGCATAGGGGGATGTAAAGGCCAGGTTGCCTTGGTCGATCACCGTCAATTGGCCATGGACGGCGAAGTCCTGCGGCGCTGGATTGGCCGCGGACTCGTCCGCCAACCCGCACGTCGGGGCCGCGAGAACCAAGGCGACGGTTGCAAACACAAATCCGATGCGCTGCCCCGCCAATCGCCCCTCCGTCTTCCTTAGCGGCGCCGCAGACCGGACTTTGGTCGGGCGATCGCGGCCATGACAACCTCCTGTGACAGTCGCATGACCGTTTTCGCAACTAACGCCTTTATGGGCTGCGCCGATCCGTATGCCCGGGCGTGGCCGCTAAGGGCTAAACGCCTGTTGTGGAAACAGCTCCACGGCTGGCTTAAGATCGCCGGCATGAACGTGCACGAGCCGATCCTCCACCCCGTGGCCATCGCCGAACTCAAGCCCACGCAGATCACGGTGGGCATGCACGAGGTGACGCAAAAACGCGAACGCTGGCGCAAACTGTCGCAGGAAAAGGGCGAGGACTTTTTGGGCCGCCACATGATCCCGTCGGTGCTCGGCCCCAAGGGGCGCCACTACATCGTCGACAACCACCATCTGGCGCGGGCGATGTGGGACGAAGGGGTCAAGGACGTGCTGGTGACGGTCCAGGCCGACCTGTCGGCCCTCAGCAAGGTCTCCTTCTGGCGTTATTTGGACAACCGCGCCTTGTGCCATCCGTACAATGACGATGGGCACCGCGTGACATTTGAAGACATCCCGTCATCGATCGCCAAGCTGGTTGACGATCCCTATCGCAGTTTGGCGGGAAACCTTCGCCATGTCGGCGGCTACGCGAAAGACATGACCCCGTTCAGCGAATTCCTTTGGGCGGATTTCCTCCGCGGGCGGATCAAACGCAAGGCCATTGAAAAGGATTTCGCCGCGGCGCTGAAGAAAGCCTTGGATATGGCCCGATCGGACGATGCCGGCTACCTGCCGGGCTGGTGTGGCGTGGCGCCAATCGCCTGATCGAAGTTGACACCGAACCACAGGGTGCGGGTCGAGGTCGATTCCAACTGGCGCCAGCCGCCGGCGCGATAGAACGCCACCGCGCGGTGGTTCCCAGCGCCGACGCCCAGGTGCGCCCCGCTCGAACCGAGGCTGCGCACCGTCGCCAGCCAGCGCGCGATGAGCCGGGGGCCAATTCCGCGGCCCTGCAGGCGCGGCAAGAGGTCGATGTGCAGGTGCGACGGGTGGGGACCGGCGATCCGCGCAGGTGTGGGCCGCGGGTGATGAATCTGCCAACGCCGCGTCTCCTCGAGGCTCCAATCTCCTGGCGGCTTGCCGGTGGGATCGGCATAGAGC
>DASXMK010000031.1:0-5732 GCA_036495705.1 Caulobacteraceae bacterium
ACAGCACGGCTGGGCTCGAGAACTGGCACACCAGCTGATAGCCGCTGAACAGGCTGCCGGTCGCCGCGCAGTCGGCGGCGCCGTACCGGTATCCGAATTTAACGTTGTCGAAGTCGAAGGCATTGACCGGCATAAGACCCCCGCGAAACGCCGGCGCGGCTCGCTGTGGACACGGCGGCCCAACGATATCCTGAACCCGCAAGTCCGCCGCGGCTTGGGCGTCGTCGTGCACGTCTTGCCTGACCGACCAGATCGTCACCACGAGCACGCAGGCCGCGATCGTGCCGACAACCACCGGGGCCGTGAAATAGATGCCCCGGCCGCCCTTCCGCGGTTCCCCGAAAAATCGCGGCGCCTGCGGCATGGGTTCGGACTCCCCTTTGCGCGACAAAGGTTCCGGCCAAGATAGCTCGGCTCGGGGCCGACCGATAGCGGGCGGGCAGTTATCAGCTTCGTGAGTTGATGCTCTAGCGCCAGCGGCCGGGATAGGCTTTACAGGCGCCCGCTTCGTTCGCTGCCAGGGTTCCAAGACCGCTCTCATGTGCAATCCGCGCCAAAGCTATCTGTTCACCAGCGAGAGCGTGTCGGAAGGCCATCCCGACAAGGTCGCCGATCGGATCTCCGATACGGTGGTCGACGCCTTCCTGGCCGCCGATCCCGAGGCGCGCGTGGCGTGCGAGACCCTGGTCACCACCAACCTCATCGTCCTCGCCGGCGAGGTGCGCGGCCCGGCCGGAGTGGTCGAGACCCTCGAGGAAAAGGCCCGGGCCGCGGTCCGGGACATCGGTTACGAGCAGGAACGCTTTCACTGGCGGACCGCTGAGTACGAGTGCCATTTGCATGCCCAGTCGACCGACATCGCCGTGGGTGTGGACGCCGCCGGCAACAAGGACGAGGGGGCCGGCGACCAGGGGATCATGTTCGGCTACGCCACCGCCGAAACCCCGGAGCTGATGCCGGCGACCCTGCAATATTCGCACAATATCCTGAAGGCCCTGGCCAGGGCGCGGCGTCGCGATCCGGGCCTGGGCCTCGAGCCCGACGCCAAGAGCCAGGTCACCTTGGCCTACGAGAATGGCAAGCCGGTGCGCGCCGCCTCGATCGTCGTCTCCACCCAGCATCGCAAGGGCCTCAGCGTCGCCGATGTGGCCGAGATCGTGAAGCCCTATGTGCTGGACGTCTTGCCCGAGGGCTTCGTCGACGAAGCCACCGCCTGGCACATCAACCCGACAGGCATATTCGAGATCGGCGGCCCGGACGGCGACTGCGGCCTGACCGGGCGCAAGATCATCGTCGACACCTATGGCGGAGCAGCCCCGCACGGCGGTGGGGCCTTTTCCGGCAAGGACCCGACCAAGGTCGATCGCTCCGGCGCCTACGCCTGCCGCTACCTGGCCAAGAACGTGGTCGCCGCGGGTCTGGCCGAGCGCTGCACGATCCAGATCGGCTACGCCATCGGCGTGTCCCACCCCTTGAGTTTCTATGTCGACCTGCACGGCGCCGACACCGTCGATCCGGCCCGGCTCGAGCGCCTGCTGCCGGAGATGATCGGCGGGGCCACGCCCCGGGCCATCCGCGAGCACCTGGGCCTCAACCGGCCGATCTACGCCCGCACCGCCGCCTATGGGCATTTCGGGCGCGCGCCGGACGCCGATGGCGGCTTCTCCTGGGAACGCACGGACCTGGCCGAGGCGATCCGCGCCGCCGCTTGAGGGTTGGCCGTCCTTTGCCCTCTGCGGCAAGGGTGTTAGACGCCCCCGATGCTCAGTGTGAACGACCTCCGCGCGCAGTTCGTCGGCTATTTCGCCGCCGCCGACCATGCCGTCATCCCGTCCGCGCCCCTGGTGCCGCGAAGCGATCCCACCCTGCTGTTCGTCAACGCCGGCATGGCCCCGTTCAAGAACATCTTCACCGGCGCCGAGACCCCGCCGGCCCCGCGCGCCGTCAGCGCCCAGAAGTGCGTCCGCGCCGGCGGCAAGCACAATGACCTCGACAATGTCGGCTACACGGCCCGCCACTTGACCTTCTTCGAGATGCTGGGGAATTTCTCCTTCGGCGACTATTTCAAGGAAGGGGCGATCGACTACGCCTGGACCTTCGTCACCCGCGAGCTGGCCCTGCCGGTCGAGCGCCTGATGGTCAGCGTCCATCCTTCCGACGAGGAAGCCGCGGGCCTGTGGAAGAAGATCGCCCGCCTCTCCGACGACCGCATCGTGCGGCTGGAAGAGAACATGTGGTCGATGGGCGACACCGGCCCGTTCGGTCCCAACACCGAGATTTTCTACGACCATGGGCCGGACGTGCCCGGAGGGCCGCCCGGTTCGCCGGATGAGGACGGCGACCGCTTCGTCGAGATCTGGAACCTGGTGTTCATGCAGTTCGAGCAGTTCGCCGACGGAACCAGCAAGCCGCTGCCCAAGCCGTGCGTCGACACCGGTCTGGGCCTGGAGCGCGTCGCCACCGTGCTGCAAGGCGTGCACAGCGTCTATGACACCGACCTGTTCCGTGCCCTGATCGATGAGAGCGTGGCTCAGACCAACAGGGCCTATGAAGGCGAAGCGGCCGCTTCGCACAGGGTGATCGCCGACCATCTGCGCTCCACCAGTTTCCTGATCGCCGATGGCGTCACGCCGTCCAACGAGGGCCGCGGCTATGTGCTGCGCCGGATCATGCGCCGGGCCATGCGCCACGCCTACCTGCTGGGGGCCGAGACCCCGCTGATGCACCGGCTGGTGCCGACCCTGTCGGCCCAGATGGGCGACACCTATCCGGAGCTGCGCCGCGCTCAGCCGCTGATCGTCGAGACCCTGCGCCAAGAGGAGGAGCGCTTTCGCCGCACCCTTGGTCGCGGGATGACCCTCTTGGAGGAGGCGATCGCCGGACTGAAGGCCGGGGATGTGCTGTCCGGCGAGACGGCGTTCAAACTCTACGACACCTATGGCTTTCCCCTCGACCTGACCGAGGACGCGGTGCGGCCGCGCGGCATTGCGGTCGACACCGCCGGTTTCGAAACGTCCATGGAAGGGCAGCGCGCCCTGGCGCGTGAAAACTGGGCCGGTTCCGGACAGAAGGCCCAGGAAGGCGTGTGGCTGGCCTTGCGCGAGCGACTTGGGCCGAGCGTCTTCGACGGCTATGTGACCACCGAGGGTGAGGGCGTCGTCCTGGCGATCGTCAAGGAGGGGCGAGAGACCCAGTCGGCGCAGGCCGGCGAGACGGTCATGGTGCTCACCGACCGCACCCCGTTCTATGCCGAGAGCGGCGGCCAGGCCGGCGACCGCGGCCAAGCCGGCTGGTCCGGCGGCGCGGCCAGGGTGGCCGACGTGCAGAAACTGGCCGGCGACCTCCACGCCCACGTTTTCGAGATTAGCCGCGGCGTCCTGAACGTCGGCGACCGCGTCGACCTGAAGGTTGACGCTGAGCGTCGCATCCGCACGCGCCTCAACCACTCCGCCGCCCATCTGGTGCACGCGGCCCTGCGCCATGTGCTGGGCCCGCACATCGCCCAGAAAGGTCAGATGGTCGATGGCGACCGCATGCGCTTCGATTTCAGCCATGGCGCGCCCCTGACGGCCGCCGAGACCGACGCCATTGAGGCCGAGGTCAACGCCGTCATCCGCCAGAACGTCCCCGCCGATACCCGCGAGATGAGCCCGCAGGCGGCCATCGACGCCGGGGCCGTCGCCCTGTTCGGAGAGAAATATGGCGACAGCGTCCGTGTACTGACGTTAGGTCAGTCGCTCGACGGGGACGGGCCCTATTCGGTGGAATTGTGCGGCGGCACCCATGTGGCCCGCACCGGCGACATCGCCCTGTTCAAGATCGTCTCCGAGCAGGGTATCGCCGCGGGCGTGCGGCGCATCGAGGCCCTGACCGGAGAGCCGGCCCGGCGCTGGCTGCTGGACCAGGCCATGGTGGCCCGGCGCCTGGCCGACCAGTTCAAGGTCCCCGTGGCCGAGGTCGGCGAGCGGATCGACGCCCTGGAGGCGCAGCGCCGGCGGCTGGAGAAGGAACTGGCCGACGCCAAGCGCCAGCTGGCCATGGGCGGCGGTGGCGGCGGCGGGACCGAGGCGGCCGTCGAGGAGGTCGGCGGGGTGAAATTCATCGGCCGCGTCCTGCAGGGCGTCGGCGGCAAGGAGCTGCGGCCGATCGCGGAGACCTTCCGCAAACAGATCGGCGACGGGGTGGTGGCGCTCAACGGGGTCATTGACGGCAAGGTCGCCAGCACTGTGGTGGTGAGCGGCGCGGCTCAGGCGCGGTTCAACGCCGTCGAACTGGCGCGTGCGGCTGTGACGGCCATGGGCGGGCAGGGGGCCGGCGGCAAGCCGGATTTCGCCCAGGGCGGGGCCCCGGACGGCTCCAGGGCCGAGGCGGGAATCGCGGCCGTGCGCGAGATGCTCGCCGCAGTGGGCTAGGACGCGTCCTCATAGTTTGACCAGTTTGGCGGCGCGTATCGCCGCTGCCGCAACGTCTTCTTTCAGGGGGTAGGCAAAGACCCCCACCGACCCTTACCGGGCTTTCGATCCGCGGCGCGGGCTTCCAAAGGCTTCATGGTGGGCGATAGAGTCGCCGAAGCTCTCAGGGGAACGTACGGCCTAATGCAGTTTTATCATGGTGCGGCGCTGGCGGGATCCATCCTTCTAGGATTGGTCTGTCACGGGAGCGCGCTTGGTGCGGCGCCGACCGTTTGGCAGCCGTCGCCTGGTCATGAACAATTCCCGATCTGGCCGGGAGTAGCGCCGGATGGGCAGCCCGTCCCGGGGGCGGAAAGCCTGACGCAGGGGGCCGTGACCAATGTGACTCGGCCCACGATGACGATCTATGCCCCAATAGGGAAGAACACCGGCGCCGCGGTAATCGTTATCCCAGGCGGCGGTTTCCAGATCTTGGCAATCGATCTCGAAGGCACCGAGGTGTGCGACTGGCTGACATCCCGAGGCATCACTTGCGTATTGTTAAAATATCGCGTCCCAAGCATCCCTTATGTTTGGCAATGCGATTGCCGTCCTCACAATCGGTCAATCTCGAGGCCGTCGCTGGAAGACGCCCAGAGAACCTTAAGGCTGGTCCGCGCCCACGCTGCGCAATGGCGCATCGATCCTCACAGGGTTGGGGTGCTCGGGTTTTCAGCTGGCGGTTTTCTGGTGGCGGAGTTGAGTACACAATTCAGTGGCCAGCTTTACGCGCCGGTGGACGCGGCGGACCAGGAGAGCAGCCGTCCGGACTTTGCCATTGCTCTTTATCCGGGACACCTGTCTCTAGCTAAAGACAGTATCGCGTTGAATCCCAATATCGAAAGCCGCATCACGTCTCAGACGCCACCAACGTTCCTCCTGCAGAATGAAGATGACCATGTGGATCAGATCGAGGATGCGCTGAGCTATTATATGGGCTTGAAAAAGGTTGGTGTTCCCGTGGAGTTGCACGCCTACGCGCAAGGTGGCCATGCGTTTGGGCTGCGAGAAAAAACACTTCCTGTGTCTGGGTGGCCCAAATTGGTGGAAGTATGGCTAGGTACGATCGGTGTGATCGCAAAATAGGAGTGGGTATTCTCTGGTCGGCCATCGTTGCCTGTTGGAACCGCTGAGAAGTGACATCCGCCGGCCGGGGGCGCCGAAAACGACGGGATTCCACCCTTCTCAGCCAGTAAAGACGTCCGCTTTCCGGCAGATCGTCTTGGCGGTTTATGAGTCCACTTCCTAGGCCGCCAGCGCCCGTTCCAGATTCTCGGCCAC